>MGRY01000038.1:0-6010 GCA_001799045.1 Deltaproteobacteria bacterium RIFCSPLOWO2_02_56_12
CCATTATAGGTTTGGCGATATAATCGTTGCAGCCGGCCTTCAACGCCTTTTCCTCGTCCTGCTCCATAGCCTGGGCCGTCAAGGCAATGACGGGCAAATCCTTCCCCCAATCGGTCAGTCTTAGCGACTTGGTCGCCTCCCAGCCATCCATTACGGGCATTTTGAGGTCCATAATGATTAGGTCGGGGCGCGAACGGGTTGCAAGCTCCAGAGCCTCTTTGCCGTTGGAGGCAAGCACAACGTCATAATTGCCCATGTTTTTCAGCCGGTAGAAGAGGATCTCTCGGGTATCCTCGTTATCTTCGACCACGAGAATTTTTTTAGCCTCCATGAACGGATCTCCTAACTTGGTTAGGGAACGGAATCCCTTCCCCGGTGTTAAGGAATATTCTTTTACGCTCCGGCCAGGGTAAAACGGGGGTATCTCCTTGTCAAGGGGAGGTAATGAGAGGTTATAAATATAAGGGGATTCATCGAGCGGAGGGGGAGTTGATTTCTGCGTAACAGATAGTTTATATGTACGACATGAGCACGGATAGATCCAAATTTGAATCTAAGTATGGCGATGATAAGCTGCTTGCCGAGTCCGTGGTTCTCACGCGTGTAGATAAGGCGATTGGCTGGGCGCGCAAGTACTCACTCTTCCCTTATCCTTTTGCTACCGCCTGCTGTGCGATGGAATATATGTCGCTCTCGATGTCTCCCTACGACATCGACCGCTTCGGAGCCCTTTTGCCCCGGTTCAGTCCGCGTCAGGCCGATCTTCTTATGGTGATAGGAACGGTTAACCATAAGCTGGCGCCGGTGCTCAAGAGGGTGTATGACCAGATGGGCGAACCGAAATGGGTCATGGCCTTTGGGGCCTGCGCTTCCAGCGGCGGCTTTTACGATAACTACGCGACCGTACAGGGCATTGACCGGATTGTCCCTGTCGATATCTATGTTCCGGGATGCCCGCCGAGACCTGAGGCTGTTCTCGATGGTTTGATGGAGCTTCAGGGCAGGATCGCTCACCAGAAACATCCCCTGCTTTAGATTATGGCTTGCAAGCTTGACTTTCGTTATGGTTTTATATAAAAACTAACTTAATAAATAGAAAATATCAGGATTAAGCTAACGAAAGCTCCTGAAGGGAATATCTTATGACCGCAGTAGAGTCCTGGAAGCAAAAGCTTGCGCACCTTATGCCGCCCGATCTTGCCCGGGAGATTGATATCTTTGAGACGCAGATCGAGTTGAGAAAGCAAGGCAAGATCGACGAGCGGGTTTTTGCTGAGACGAGGCTGCGCCGGGGAGTATACGGCCAACGCTACGATAACGGTCAAAGGCATGATGGCGTAAGGGTGCAGAAGCTTCGGTTGCCCTCTGGAGGTCTGACGAAGGGGCCTGAAACGGTGTGGGATGCCCCCGGCATGATACGCATAAAAATACCTTTTGGCGGGTTAAACCCTGAACAGATGGAAGTTCTGGCCGACTTGTCAGAGGAATATGCGGACGGCATATCACACGTCACTACCCGCCAGGACATCCAATATCACTTTGTCCATATCGATGACACCCCATCTCTGATGCGGCGACTTGCCGCGGTGGGCATCACTACAAGAGAGGCGTGCGGCAATGTGGTTCGTAATGTAACCGCGTGCCCTCTCGCAGGAGTCTGCAAAGATGAAGTTTTTGATGTAACCCCATACGCTAAGGCTTGCTCAAAATTCTTGCTGGGTCATCCTGACACGCAGGATTTCGGGCGCAAGTTTAAGATCGCGTTCTCCGGCTGCAAGCAGCACCCATGCGGTTTGACCAGCATGCACGACATGGGGGCAATCGCCAAGAAAAAGGTTGTGAACGGTGAGGAACGGCGCGGTTTTGAGTTCTACGTTGGCGGCGGTCTCGGAGCAGTGCCTTATAGGGCGCAACTCTTTAACGATTTTCTGCCTCAGGAGGAGCTTCTGCCCATTGCGCAGGCCGCGTCGCGCGTCTTCGCTCGGTTGGGGGAGAAGCGCAATCGCGCCCGCGCACGGGTCAAGTTTCTTGTCGCAAATCTAGGGATTGACGAATTCCGCAGGATGGTGCTGGAGGAACGCGAGAAGCTTGCAGCGGACCCGCGATGGACGGACTATCTTTCAAGGCTCCATGAGTGGGCGGAAAAGCCCCTCAAGCCTGGCGTGAGTTTGGACGGGAGCGAACGTCCCGCGGGGTTCGATGCCTGGTATGCCACGAACGTCTATCATCAGGAACAGCCCGGTTATGTTGTGGCGACAGTTACTCTTCCTCTTGGCGACATAACGGCCGACCAACTCCGCGCCCTTGCAGATATTGCGCCACGCTTTGTCAAGGACACTATCCGGACTACTGTGGAACAGAACCTCGTGTTTCGATGGGTCAGTGAAGCTGATCTACCTGATCTTTATAAGGCGCTTTGTCAGATTGGTCTCGGAGAGCCCAATGCCGGCACGATTGTGGATGTTACCGCCTGCCCGGGAACGGATACGTGTAAGCTAGGAATTGCTTCCTCACGAGGGCTCGCCAGGAAGCTGCGTACCCATCTGAGTGAAGCGAGCCTTCAACTGGACGAAGCCGTCAAAGGGCTCCGCATTAAGGTAAGCGGTTGCTTCAATTCATGCGGTCAACACCATATAGCGGACATAGGTTTTTACGGCATTAGCAGAAATGTCAATGGCTACACCGTACCCCACTTTCAGGTCATGTTGGGCGGGAAGTTCAAGGATAATGCCGGGGCCTATGGGCTCCCGGTCGGGGCGGTTCCCTCGAAACGGATACCGGAAGTCGTCACGCTGGTCACCGATCGCTATGTCAGGGAGCGGCAGAGGGGGGAAAGCTTTCAAGATTTCATCAGCAGGATCGGAAAGAAAGAGGTTAAGGCCATGCTCGACGGTCTCACCAAGGTTCCGCCCCACGATGTTGACCCTTCCTATTACAGCGATTGGGGTGACCCGCGGGAGTTTACTTTGACCGACATGGGGGTTGGAGAATGTGCTGGAGAAGTCGTTTCTCAGGCACAATTTACGCTGGCGGCAAGCGAGCGGGAGCTCTTTGAGGCGCAGATATACTTTGATTCTGGGGATTTTAAAAAGGCAGTACTGACGGCTTATGGAGCTATGGTCCAGGCGGCACAGGGTATTGTTAAAACCCAGCATTACGATATTTCGGACAACGAGGAGGCTATTCTTAGCGAGTTTCAACAGCGATTTTGTGATACGCAGTTGTTTTATGACAAGTACGCCGGCAGGCAATTTGCTGATTACCTATTCAAGGCGAGAGAGGCCTTGAAAAGCAGGGGTGAGATAGGAGAGGACTTGGCGCTGCGGCGTCTTCAGGAAGCGCAGCTTTTTATCGACGCAGCGCACAGTTGCTACAAGAAACTGAGTGAACTGCAAAGTGCCAGCCGTGCTAGCGTCGCTGGGACTGCCAGCCCAGGCGAAGGATAGTTGAGTCGATCATGGACCTCCAGAGGATCAACGTAAAGTTTTTTGTTGAGAATCCCGACGGCATCCTTCTGACGGATTTTATTCGAATCTTCAATTCATGGATTCAGGCCTCGGACGGAGAATACTATGATATCGCTGATTACCATCATGTTCATGCCGGCCCTGGGGTCTTGCTGATCGCTCATGAGGCGAACATCAGCATCGATAATACCGGCAATCGTCTTGGACTCCTGTACAATCGCAAGCAGCCCCTTAGCGGAAACAACCAGGAAAAACTCGATTTCGTCTTTAGGAGCGCGCTTGAGTTTTGTCGCCGGATAGAGGAGGAACCGGCCCCTCAGGGAAAGATCAAGTTTGGTGGAAACGAGTTCTTATTTTTAATCAATGACCGCTTGCTTGCGCCGAATAGCGCAGCGACCTTCCGTGCCGTGAGTCCGGACCTTGAAAAAATAGCCAAGACGTTGTATGCGGGGGCGGAATTCCTCATGGATCATAGGAATGATGCTAGAGAGATTTTTGCGGTGAAAGTAAAGTCATTAGTTCATTTTGAAGTTTTGGAACTGCTTCACAACCTCCAGGATCACGGGGAGCTTAAAAAGGAAGGATCATGGGATACTACCCGATCTTTGTCGAAATGACGGGAAGGCCGTGCGCCGTCGTGGGGGGCGGGCTGGTAGCTGAGAGGAAGGTGGCGGCGCTTTTCGAAGCGGGAGCAAGAGTCACTGTCATAAGTCCCAATCTGACAACATGCCTGCAGTCCTGGGCGTCAGAGGGGAGATTGAATCATGTGGCACGGGACTATCGCCGGGGAGATCTGGGCGAATTTGAAATGGTTTTTGTTGCCACTGATAATGCGGAGGTCAACGCGGCTATTGCCCGGGACGGAAGAGAGCAAAGAGTCTGGGTCAACAGCGCCGATGATCCGTCCCATTGCGACTTTATTCTGCCTTCCGTCTTGCGGCGGGGAGAGCTCGTCGTGGCGGTAGGAACGGGAGGAAGCAGCCCGGCCCTCGCAAGAGCGATCAGAGAAGAATTGGAGTCCTATTTCTCCGCGGACTACGACTTGCTATTGCAGGTCGCGGCTGAAGTCAGGGTAGAACTAAAAAATCGTTCCGCGGTCGCAAACGCGGAGCTCTGGCGTAAGGCCTTCGCCGATGGCTTTCGTAACCTTATAGCTGCGGGAAAAAAAGCGGAGGCAAAGGCCTATCTGGTGAGGCAGTTGGAGGGGGCGCCATGCAAGTAGGGAAGGTCTATCTCGTCGGCGCGGGCCCCGGCGATCCTGGTCTTCTGACAGTTCGCGGCCTCGAGGTATTGCGGATTGCGGAAGTGGTCATCTATGACCGCCTTGTAAACCCCGTCCTCTTGGAAGAGACGCCGCCAGAGGCCGAGCGCATCTTTGCCGGTAAATTCGCGGGAAATCACAGCCTGCCGCAGGAGGAGATTCATCAGCTCCTTATTACCCACGCAAAACGCGGCCTGGTGGTCGTGAGGCTCAAAGGCGGGGATCCGTTTGTTTTTGGCAGGGGTGGAGAAGAAGCCGAAGCGCTGGTAAGCGCGGGGATTCCCTTCGAGATCGTCCCGGGGATAAGCTCAGCCCTCGCAGTGCCTGCCTACGCCGGGATCCCGCTGACCCATCGGGGAATGTCCTCCTCATTTGCCGTTATTACTGGCCATGAGGCCTGTAAAGCGAGTCCCGCAGTGGATTGGAAGGGACTGGCAACTGCGGTCGACACGCTAGTCATATTGATGGGACTGAAGAACCTCCCCGGAATCGTCGCCCAACTTCTTGTCAATGGGCGCTCTCCCGAGACGCCGGCGGCGCTTATTCGCTGGGGGACAACCGGGAAGCAGGAAATAGTAACCGGCACCCTCGCCGATATCGCCGGTAAAGCAGCCACCCTGCGTCCCCCTGTAGTGGTGGTGATCGGCGAAGTAGTCAGCCTGAGTGAAAAGCTTCGCTGGTTCGAGGCACCATGCCTGACCGTCGAAATGCTGCCGCGCATCCGTGCAGATGAATTGGCAAGCCAGCCTTAGTCAATTCTATTCCGTGGTGAATCTAACCGAGACGGGAGATCTTAGGGTGAAACGCACCTCCTTATGGTAGCGAACGCGAATACCGGCCTTCAGGGGCTTAGAATAGTATCGTTTGAAAGTAGGCGGGCGCATGAGATGGGGGAACTGATCCGGCGGTACGGAGGGGAGGCTGTCATCGCACCATCGATGCGCGAAGTTCCTCTCAGCCAGAACAGCGTCGCCTTCGATTTTATCCGTAAACTTGAGGCCGGGAAAGTTGATTTCGTTATTTTTCTCACCGGGGTTGGAACTCGAGCGCTCGTGGAGGCGGTCGCGAGCGAGTATCCGCGTGAAAGACTGGCGGCGGCCCTGGGACGAGTTCCCCTAGTGGCGCGCGGCCCCAAGCCGGTGGCTGCTCTTAGAGAGTTAGGCCTGCAACCAACCATCAGCGTCCGTGAACCCAATACCTGGCGTGAGATTTTATCCGAACTGGACTCAAGCTTATCCATCAGGGGCCGGCGCGTGGCGGTGCAAGAGTATGGTGTTACCAA
>MGRY01000038.1:6018-14277 GCA_001799045.1 Deltaproteobacteria bacterium RIFCSPLOWO2_02_56_12
AAGAGTATGGTGTTACCAACCCAGAGTTGTTAGCTGGCCTTGAAGAGCGCGGGGGAAAGGTGCTGCGCGTGCCTGTTTATCGCTGGGCACTACCTGAGGACACTGGCCCTCTCGTATCGGCCCTGCATGAGATTATTGATGGTGGGATCGATATCTCTCTGTTCACTAACGCGACGCAGGTCGTGCATCTGTTTCAACTGGCAGCCGTGGAAGGGTTAGAGGAAGCTCTTCGACAAGCCTATGGGCGTATCGTGGTTGCTTCGATCGGTCCGGTATGCAGTGAAGCGCTAGAGCATTTCGGTCTCAAAGTAGATCTTGAGCCCGATCACCCCAAGATGGGGCACCTGGTTGCCGTCGTGGCGGCACAAGGTCCGGTTCTTATAAAGGTGAAACGGGAGCGAGGAATTTAGCGAAGGGGTCGAGGCGAAAAGTTGGGCGGAGCCTTGATTGTTCCATGAAAGAGGTTTTAAATGTTCCATGTGAGCGCACCGGAAAAAGATCAAGGGACAGGAGAAAAGAAGGACCTTTTCCATCAGGGAGTCATCAGCAAGCTCTTCCCGAGCAACAACATGGGGTTGGTTCGGACGGAGAGCGGGCGGGAAGTACCTTTCTCTTTTGAGTTCGTGGTTCTTTTAGGAGAGGCCAAAAAACCTGCCGACCTTAGTGAGGGGCAGGAAGTGGGATATGACTTGGGCTGGACCTCCAAAGGGCTGAGGGTGACGACGATAAAAGCCTACCACCCAGCACCGACCCCGGCAGCGGATGATCCCGGTTCAGAAGGGGAGGGAAGTCAGGGCCAGGATTTGCCTTCCTAAAATCTCTCCGACAAATACTCCTAGCAAAGCGGTATAGAAAAGTCCGGTTGCCGCCATCGTGTGGGGGATTTTTAAAGTCCGCCAGATCATAATGGAAATTATTATCGGGGCGGCCTGGCCCACCAATACCCGGGTCCAGAGGAGAAAAGCGTGTTCTTCCCAGAGCCGTTGCAGCGCGAGCACGGTGTTTGGGTTTCCGGGCAGGTAGAATAGCAGCGGGAGAAGGAGGAAAAAAGCAACCTGAATGATCAGGGTGATGCAGAAAAACTTGAAAATTCGCACGAATGGATCAATGCTTTGGCCGGTATCGATGAGATACCAGTGGCCGAGTAACATGCCGACAGTTACGCCCCCCAGCAGCAAGGCGGACAAAAAAAAGCTCAAGGGATAGAGAATCGTCTCCAACGACCACAAAGAGGCTTGGGTAAAGCCGTGGGCGCTAGTGACGAGTCCGGCGAGACCCGTCAAGAGGGCAAGAGAAAAAAAGCGGGCCCTAAAGACAACGTGTTCCCCCCAAAGCGAGATGAGGTAGAGGGCAAAAAAGAGCAAGAAGAGGACGTAAAAAGAGAGCTCGACAGCCGAGACCGGCCCTATCCCAAGGGAGAGAGATTTCCAATAGATATCGGCCTTGCCCAGCAGCCCCAGGAAACCAACAACAAAAAGAACGCCTGCCGTTGATTTGTAAAACCCCCTCTCCAGCTGATGAAAGGGTGTGGCTGCTATTGCGAACAACCCCCCTAGGGAGACCTGGTAAAAAAGCAGCAAAAAACTTGTTGGAAATGGCTGCATGGATGTTCAGGCCTGTTTTGTCATTCGAGGTTTTTCTCCACCATGGATGCAGACGGCGCCACTCATAAATTTCTCGACTTTAACGCCCTCGAAGCCGGTCCGGCGAATGAGTTCGGCAATGGTCTCCGGGGAATCAAATGTCTTTACGGAGTCGGAGAGATACTGATAGGCGCTGCGGTCATGCGCGAGAGCCGCGCCGATCCATGGAACCAGCCGGTAAAAGTAAAAGGAGTAGATGAAGGAAAAAGGAAAGCGGGAAGGGGGAAACATGTCCAGGGAGACGAGTCTCCCGCCGGGCCGAAGCAGGCGATAGGCTAGACGGAAAAAAAGATTGAGGTCCGGGATGTTGCGCAGAACAAAGGCCGTCATGACTGCATCGAAGACCTCGTCTTTAAAGGGCGGGGCCAGCGCGCTCCCGAGAATGAAGGCTGTCCTACGCCCGTAAGGAAGGCGCCGTTTTTTCTCCTGCGCCAATTGAAGCATCCTGAGCGAAAAATCCAATCCGATAATCGTTCCATCCTTTATCTCTCTGGCTGCCGTGAGGGAGAGATCGCCGGTGCCGCTACCGAGGTCCAAAACGATGGGATCTCGCCGCCGTAGAGCCAATGCCTCGACGGCCTTTTTTCTCCAAAATGTGTCAAAATGGAAGCTGATAAGGCGATTTAGGAGGTCGTATCGATCGGCGATCCTGCTAAACATGCCGCGGATTGATTCTTGACGTTTGTCGTTGGAAGAGAGGGACATCTTGTTGGCCAAAGGCAAGCGGGGATTAGATAAATAGGTAGAAAAAACTGCTACCAAAGCCTATCGAAAAAACTAAAAATCTCTTTCGACGATGAGCTGGACCAAGGTCTTTAGCCCATTACGGCCGAGCGAAGGGGGAAGCTTTCTGATTAGTGTGAAGGCCCGCCCTGCATAGCTCTTGGAAAAAGTCTTGGCTTGTTGGATCGCAGTTCCCTGGGAGATAGCCTCGATGGCCTCGCGGATTTCCGCATTAGTAGGTTGGCTGCATTCAAAAGCCTCTGTCACAGCTTTTTGTCTCGCATTTAAAGCCAGGATGATGGGGAGAGAGGGATTGCCATCGCGGAGGTCCATTCCTATCGGCTTACCCAGAAGCTCCTTGTGGCCTACGATATCCAGCACATCATCGATCATTTGAAAGGCAATTCCCAGGTTCAGGCCGTACTGGTCCATCTTTTTAACCACGGATGGATTTGCCCCGGCCAGGTAAGCCCCCACTCTGGCCCCGGTCTGAAATAATGAGGCGGTTTTGCGCCTTACAATCTCCAGATAATCCTCAAAAGTAACGTCGGTATTCCGGTTAAAGAAGCCTTGAAGCATCTCGCCTTCGGTGAGCCGGGTGCAAGCATCCGCGGTCCACTGGACCACAGTGTCATCAAATTTTCCTGCGAACTCGAAGGCCTTGATAAAGAGAAAATCGCCGGTCACCAGGGTGGCCTTCAAGCCGAACTTCTTGTAGGCCGATTCCTTCCCGCGCCGAAACTCGGCGCCGTCAATGATGTCGTCATGAAGCAAGGTGGCGGTGTGGATCAGCTCGATAGCGGTGGCAATATCCACGATATCCTCTACCTTTTTGCCTCCGAACGCCTTGAAGGCAAGCAGGGTAACCATAGGGCGAATGCGCTTTCCGCCTCCGTAAATCAGGTGAGAAGAGATTTCGGTCAAGGCTTTCTCGGAGGAACGAATCGAGCGCTTGAGATTCTGTTCCACCAGCTCGAGCTCCTCGGCAACGCAGTTAAAGGGATCAATGGCTCCCTTAAAGGAGGGCCCCTTTCTGACGGCATCCGCAAGAAAGGATGGGATCGGCGTTTTTCTTTTGCTTTCCTGAAACAGAAAGGACTCCGTGGATAGGACTAGATAGCAGGCAAAATGGCACAGATCCTGAGATAGGTCAAGTTGCTCACGCGGTACAATTTTATCCTTGACAATAGCTCGCTCCCGTTAATATAAGAATGGAGCTAGCAGGACATACTGTACCCCTAAGTTCGGAAAGGGGTAGAAGGAGGGGAATCTAATGGAATTTATTATGTTTTTATTGCGGTGGGCCCATTATCTCGCCGGCGTAACCTGGATTGGTATTCTTTATTATTTCAATTTTGTTCAGACCCCGTTTTTTGCTGAAGCGGATGCACCGGTGCGCAGCGGGGCTATACAGAAGCTGGTCCCCCGGGCGCTATGGTGGTTTCGATGGGCCGCAATGGGCACTTTTCTTACCGGCCTTCTTATGTATCTCGACCAGCTTGGCCAGCAGGGGGTGACTGAATTTTACACGAGGTCGTATGGCTGGGCTGTCAGCGTTGGCGGTCTAATGGGTACGATCATGTTCCTGAACGTTTGGCTGGTAATCTGGCCCAAACAAAAGGTCGTGATTGCGTCCGCTACTCAGGTGGCCCAAGGTGGGCAAGCCATTCCAGAGGCAGCAGCGTGCGGGCGTAGGGCAGCGCTTACTTCCAGGACGAACGTTGTCTTTTCAATTCCTATGCTCTTTTACATGGGAGCGGCAAGACATTACACCCTATTCGGAGAAGCCGGGGCGGGTTCGATAGTAGCGATGACAATCATTGGGGGAGCGATTATTGCGGCCATAGAATTAAACGCCCTTGCCGGATCCCAGGGTCCGACAAAAAAGCCTTTGGATACAGTTGGGGGAGCGCTATGGTCGGGTTTTATCCTGACGGCTGTTCTTTTTATCCTTTTCATGATCATTTTTTAGACCGCCTAATGCCAGGAGCCCCACTTTGGCTGGTGGCCCGATCGCAGCAAGCTATTAACTCAAAAAGGCTGCCAGGTCGGCTATTGCCGATTTGAGATAGGGGAAGGCGGGCATCGTCGTTGTTTTTCGTTTGGGGGTATAACCCGGGGGATAGGCCCGGTGAAGAATACGGGCTTCAATCAATGCCTCCGAAGCGCCTTTTACGGCTGGCGCTACCGGTCCATCCTTGGAAGGGTCGCTGTTATGGCATTGAATACATGTTCCCATGTAAACTCTTTTCCCTCGGACCGCGTCGGGCAGCCGGGCCGCTTTAACCGGCTGATCGGAATCTTTTTCACAAGCGCCGGATATTAGCGCTAGCAAAAAAATCAAAAGCAATTTCTTCATCAGATTGAGTTGACCCTCCCGTTTTCCTGCTGGCACACCCCGGTCAAATGTTCGTGACGATCATTAGAGAAAATTAGGCGAGTATGGTAAGTTGTTCAGCTGATTGGTGCGAAAGGGGGGAGTTGAACCCCCACGGGTGTTAGCCCACAGGATCCTGAATCCTGCGCGTCTACCAAATTCCGCCACTTTCGCATGCATGGCAAGCCAACTTCTCCTATGTAGCTTGCCGTTTGCGCCTTGTCAAGATAATGTCTGAGCGATATTAGGAAAGGGATGGGAAAGGTTTTCCTCATCGAGCCTCTTAAGGTTTTACGACAGGCCATCACCTTGTCCCTCTTTCCAGAGCACGACGTGATGGGTAAAGGTGATATCGGCGCCTCTGAAGTCGCCGGTTTCAAAGACTACGACCTTCTGATCGTCGATGCGGCCGCCCTGCGGGAGAGGAATAGCTTAACTCCGGATATTATCCGGGCCATCCAGGGTTGCAAGACGCCTACAGTTTGGCTGGAGGAAGATCCGTCCTCCCATACGGTCAAACGCGAAAAGCTCGTGATAGTAAAAAAACCCATTGAGAAGGAACCATTCCAGCTGGCCGTGGCCGGTTTGCTCTCACCACCCGGCCATGCCAAAGAACGGATCGGCTCTTTAGTCGCCGCCACTTCCAAGGAGACGGCGAAGAAGGAGAGCGGTGAGACCTCCGAGCAATCGGCCTTCCGGTTTATTGATCTTGTGGATGTGGTGGATGATAAACCCCCGCCAAAGCAAGGAAAAAAAGCTCCCAGGAAGTCGAAATAGCTTGATGCAGCTTCTCAAGGCGTATTCCCACAATGAGATTGAAGGGAAGTGGTACAACTACTGGGCGGAGCTGGGCGCATTCCAGCCTGACGAGTCAGCCGCTCCCCATTTTTCCATGGTGATACCGCCGCCCAACGTCACCGGATCGCTCCACATCGGGCATGCCCTCAACAACACCCTCCAAGATATTCTCTGTCGATACAAACGGATGGATGGGTATAACGTCCTCTGGGTCCCGGGAACGGATCACGCGGGCATAGCCACGCAAAACGTAGTTGAGAGACAACTGGCGATAGAAGGGCTGAGCCGGGCCCAATTGGGAAGAGCGAAATTTGTCGAACGAGTTTGGGCCTGGCGGAAACAGTCCGGGAGCACGATCTTGCGCCAGCTCAGGGCGCTGGGGGCTTCCTGTGATTGGAGCCGCGAGCGCTTCACCATGGACGACGGCCTGTCACTGGCTGTCCGGGAAGCCTTTGTCCGCCTGTGGGAAGAAGGATTGTTGTATCGCGCCGAGCGGCTGATCAACTGGTGCCCACGCTGCAAGACGGCGCTGGCCGACATCGAAGTGGTTCATGAGGAAGTTGAGGGGCACCTGTGGCATATTCGCTACCCGTTTGCCGATTCTCCATCCGAGGGCCTCACGGTGGCAACGACCCGTCCGGAGACCATGCTGGGCGACACGGCAGTGGCTGTCCATCCGGAGGACAAACGCTACCAGGGCGCGATCGGAAGGAGAGTTACTCTTCCCATTGTTGGCCGGGAGATTCCTGTCATTGGCGATCTCTTCGTTGACCCGGCATTTGGGACCGGCGCTCTTAAGATTACGCCAGGGCACGATTTCAACGATTTTGAGATCGGGGAGAAATATGGCCTTCAGAAGATCAGCATTTTTGATGAGGAGGCAAAGATCCGTCCCTCGGCCTTCTCCCAGGACGGCGAAGAACCGGCTTGGCTAAAGCGCTACCGCCTCAAAGATCGCTTCGAAGCCAGAAAACTCGTCGTGGAGGAGCTGAAAGAAAAGGGATTACTGGAGAAGGTAGAGTCGTACCGCCATGCCTTAGGCCGGTGCTACCGCTGCCAGACCGTCGTCGAACCCCGCCTTACGCCGCAGTGGTTCGTCAGCATCAAGCCGCTGGCCGAGCCCGCCATCCAGGCCGTGCGCGAGGGAAGGGTTCGGATCGTTCCCGAAGGATGGGCCAACTCCTATTTTGCGTGGATGGAGAATATCAAGGACTGGTGCATCTCGCGCCAGATCTGGTGGGGACATCAGATCCCGGCCTGGTACTGCGCGAAATGCGATGCGGACAATCTCCTCGAAACCGGACATGGCGATTTCATGCTGAGCAAGGAGGCTAGCCCAATCGTTGCGCGGCAGGCGCCGGAGAGATGCGCGAGGTGTGGCGAAGACAAGTTTATCCGCGATCCCGACGTGCTGGACACGTGGTTTTCTTCAGCTCTCTGGCCTTTCTCTACGCTTGGATGGCCGCAGGTGACCGCAGATCTTAAGACCTTCTATCCTACCTCTGTGCTTGTCACTAGCTTCGATATCCTTTTTTTCTGGGTGGCCCGGATGATCATGATGGGGCTCAGGTTCATGGGGGATGTTCCCTTCCGCGATGTTTATATTCATGCCCTGGTGCGGGATCAGGAAGGGCAAAAAATGTCGAAGTCCAAAGGGAATGTCATAGACCCGCTTGAGGTGATGGGACGGTACGGCACGGACGCCTTTCGCTTCACCCTGGCATCGCTTGCGGCAATGGGGCGGGATATCAAGCTGGCGGAGGAGCGAATCGTTGGGTACCAAAATTTTGTCAATAAGCTCTGGAACGCCGCGCGCTTCGTGTTGATGAATCTGAGTGATTCGGTGAGATCTGAAAGCTTTTCCTTAGATTCTTTACGGGCCGACGAACTGAATCTGGCGGATCAATGGATCCTGTCGCGATTGCACAGCACCATCCGCGAGACGCGGTCAGCGATCGATTCCTATCGCTTTAACGAGTATGCGCATGCCCTTTACCAATTTACCTGGCATGAGTTTTGTGACTGGTACATCGAGATGAGCAAGCTTTCGCTGAACGGAGCGGTCGGCGACAGCGCGCAAAAAACCCAAAAGGTGCTGGCCGGGCTCCTGGAGCAGATTCTCTTGCTGCTCCATCCCTTGATGCCGTTCGTTACGGAGGAGATCTGGCAGGTGTTAAGGGAAAGAGAGGGGAGCATCATGACGCAACCCTACCCGAGGGTGAACGCAGATTGGCTCCGCCCGGAGGTGGAAGAAAAGATGCGCTTCCTGACCGAGGTCATTCGGGCCATAAGGAACCTTCGTTCGGAGATGAACTGCGCCCCTGCCAAAGAGGTAAAGGTCATTCTATTCGGGCCGGAGCAGAGCCTCGCCCTGCTCAATTCCCATGAAAAGTATCTTCGCGCCCTTGCGCGCGCCGGGACTGTGAACTATGTAGATCCTTTAACTCGGGGGTGGGAAAGGCCCAAGGGTGCGGCAACAGCGGTGGTGCAGGGTATGGAGATCTACCTCCCTATGGGCGACATGATCAATTTACAGGAGGAGCAGTCGCGGCTGACGAAGGAGGTTGGTAAAGTGGCGGAGGAGCTGGCCCGTATTCAGAAAAAGCTCGGCAATCACGACTTTCTCGCCAAGGCCAAGGAAGAAGTGGTTCAGCGGGAGAGGGAAAAGTCCGAGCGCTTCGAGGAGAAGATGCGCACGCTGCAGCGCAGTCTGCAAAG
>MGRY01000039.1:0-5230 GCA_001799045.1 Deltaproteobacteria bacterium RIFCSPLOWO2_02_56_12
AGTTTTTTTCTTTCTTCCTTGCCTTGAGCCTAACGGTGGAAACAATAGACGCGGCCCAATCCGAAGTCGTGGAAAAAGCCAAACAGGAAAGGGCGCTCGCTTTTTATACCAACCTTAATATCGGTGAGAGCAAACCCTGGTTGGACGCCTTCGAGAAAAAATATCCCTTTATCAAGACCGAGCTAGTCCGGGTCGGGGGCACAGCCATAGCGAGCAAGGTGCTCACCGAGGCCCAGGCCGGCCGCCATCTGTGGGACGTGGCGGGTCCTCTCATGCTTTATGCCAAAGAGATCATTAAAAGGGGCTTAGTGGCGTCCTATCAGTCCTCAGAAAGAAAATTCTTTCGCGACGAGTTCAAGGACAAGGAGGGTCTCTGGACCGCCTTGGTCTTGAACAACTCAACGATGATGTACAATACCAAGCTCGTTCCTCCCCATATGGCCCCGAAGTCTTTCGATGATCTACTAGCTCCCTTCTGGAAAGGGAAGATCTCCATGGATACGGAGCTCTACGAGTGGTTTGAAGGGCAGTTGCGTGTGCGCGGCAAGGAAAAGGGGCTGGAGTTCATGAAAAAGCTCAAGGTTCAGGAGCCCGTCTTTCGCCGCGGCCGCACGGCACAGGCCGAGCTGGTCGCCGCTGGCGAGTTTGCCGTCACCGTGGAGGTCTATGGCCACCGGGCGCAGGAGATCAAAGAGAAAGGAGCGCCGATAAACTGGGTTGCCGTGGAACCCGTGCTGATCCATCCTTTGGTAGGGCTTATTGCGAAGAATGGCCCGCATCCCAATGCCGCTCGTCTCTTTATGGACTTCATTCTTTCCAAAGAAGGCCAGACCAAGGTCCGGGACGAGGGGCGCATTCCTGCCCGACCCGATGTGCCGCCCCAGCCGCCGGAGCTGATGCGCAAAGAATGGAAGGTAGAGATCGTAGGCCTGGCGGAAGATATTGCGGAGACGCGCAAGCTCTACGCCGAGATCTTCGGCCTGCCTAGCAGGTAGCCTCAGGAGACCTTAGCCCCCGGATGGATCTCTTTCTCCGGTGTTAAAATCACGATGCGCTCGCCATCTGACGCAGCCAGCAGCATCCCCTGACTTTCAACCCCACGTAGTTTGGCTGTTTCCAAATTCGTCACCACGACGACCTGCCTCCCCACTAGTTCTTCCGGCGCGTAATGGCCTTTGATGCCGGCGACGATCTGACGCTCTTCGGAACCCAGGTCGATCTGAAGGACCAACAGCTTATCAGCATTGGGGTGAGGCTCGGCTTTCTTAATCGTGGCGACTTTAAGTTCGATTCTCCGGAATTCGTCGATAGAGATCATCTTCCCGCTCTTTTTCCCTGATAGAATCTTTGCGGCTGAAGATAGCACTCCCCTCATCCCTTGACAAACAACCACCTTGGCTATAAATGATTGAGCGCATAGATTGGAAAGAAAGGAGAAGTTTTATGTCTATACGTGTCGGTGAGAAGGCGCCCGAGTTCACGCTCGACGGCGTCATCAAGGGAGATTTCAAAAGCGTAGCGCTGAAAGATTACCGCGGAAAGTGGCTGGTACTGTTCTTCTATCCTCTCGATTTCACCTTCGTCTGACCTACGGAAATCAATGAATTCTCCGACAGGTTGCCGGAGTTCGAGCAGCGCAATGGTGCAGTCGTAGCAGTCTCCACGGATAGTAAGTTTTCCCACAAGGCATGGCTACAAACGCCGCGCAAGAAGGGCGGAATCGAGGGATGCAAATACCCCTTGCTCGCGGACTTTACCAAAAAGATGAGCGCCGATTACGGCGTGCTTCAGGAAGCATCCGGAGTAGCGGTGCGCGGTCTCTTCCTGATTAATCCCGAGGGAGTTGTCGAGGCTATTCAGATCAACAACCTGCCGATCGGACGCAATGTTGATGAGGCCCTGCGCCTTTTGGACGCCTTCCAGGAGCACCAGAAGAATGGCGTGGTCTGTCCGATTGGATGGGCGAAGGGGAAAGAGGCGATCAAGCCATCCGAGGCAGCCGCCTGGTTCGAGAAGCACGCGAAGTAGGGCGCTAGCGCGTTGACATAACAGCGCTAGAGACTCCAAACTCCTTTCAGCTTTGCCTGATGTGGCAGGCTTCGATGAGCGCCTTCAGATCCTCAGGGGTTGAGAGGTGGCTGCAAAGGGCCAGCAATCGTCGAGGGGTATCAGCGGGGGCCACGCCGTCCAGCAGGGAGGTCATCTTTTCCAGTAGCTCGGCATCGCTCAAGGGCGCATCAGGATGGCCTTTAGGCTGGCGAACCACTGCTTCCTCCACGCGCCCATCCGTGAGTTTCGCCACGAGCCGCACCCCGAGAATCCCGTCTTTATCCATGGCCCTGTCCCTTTCAGGCTCCCTTACCAGCTCTATTTTCGACATCAGCGCCTTCACCTCGGACGTTTCCCAGGGTGACCCGTCATACTCTCGAGAGGTCAGCCTGCCGCGTAGCAGCGCCATGGCCATGACATACGGCGTACTGTGATCTGCCGCCTCCTGGCTGGTCGGCGCAAAGGCTTCCGGGGAGCCCTGCACGCCGCCGCAGACGCTTCGGTGGCCGTAGAGCGTCACCTTTCGGACTCTGTCGGCGCGGATGCCATTGCGATACAGAGAAAGCGCGGCCTCAATCGCCGCCTGCGTGTAAAGCTGCGCCGGATAAGTCTTGATCATATTTCGAGGGGTAGTCCAGCGGCTGCCGAGCTGCTCTACATAAGTCGGATCGATTGCCGAAGCTGACAGACGGCCCAATGAGGAGAAAACCGTCTCCAGGGCATCTTCAGTGGCCATCACACCCAATGCGGCCAGCTCGGCAGCCTCTAGCGCCCGCTCGAGAACCAACCCTACCGCCACGCCCTTGATCATCGGGACATTGTACCCCGGCCTGAGCCACGTATTCAGGACCGTGCCTGTGGCGACGGCGAGACCGCAGGCGTGCACCGCTTCCTTCGGCGTTGCGCCCATGAGACGGGCGGCGACTATCGGAACAACCCACGCAACGTTCGTCTCCGCATGGAGCCCGCAGTCCCAGAAATTGAAGGATGCCGCCAGCGCGGCCTGGATCTCATAGGACACGACCAGACAGACAAGTAGATCCTCTCCACTGCGCCCGTGTTTCTCAGCAAGGGCGAGGAGCGCGGGCGTGCCATCGCTAAAGTGGCCTGAGGGGCCGCCGCGGCTAAAAACGTAGATGTCGTTGGCATCCAGATAGCGAACCATGGTGCCGCCCACCAGCGCGGCCAGACCAACCGGAACTTTTTGTTCTGTGCCTATAATCGTCGCATCTTTACGGCCGCCCTGTTCGACGGCATATCTCCGCACCGCCCGAGCAGCCGCGCTGTTATAGGCCCCAAGGGCGCACGCCACGCTGTCGGCCAGGTGGCGGCGCGCGGCGGTCATGGCCTCCTGAGGTATGGAATCGTAAGTGAGCGAGAAGGCGTAATCCGCCATGATCTCGGCGAGGGTCTTCACATTTTCTCTCCCGTGGGGAGCTTATACAGGCAGAGCATCTTTGGTTCAAGCATGGGCGCAGAATCTTTCCCTTGACAGAGCGAGAGACAAGGTAGTATGGGGGAAGAAATCGCTTTGGAGGGTCTGCTATGAAAAAAGTCGGTTTAAAAGCTCGACGGTCCATGTGGAGTTTGCTCGCCGGCTTCGCGTTGTCACTGATACTGGTGGCCCAGGCGTTCGGCGCGGCTTCCTATTATGAGGGGAAAACGATCGAGATCATCATTCCCTTCTCGGTCGGGGGCGGATCGGACATTTGGATCCGCACCATCGGGCCCTATCTTGGAAAAAGCATCCCTGGGAACCCCAGATTCACCTACCGCAACATCGCTGGCGGTAGGGGAATCCCGGGCATGATGGAGTTTGCCCTCAAGGCCAAAAGCGACGGACTCATGATGTTGGTAAGCTCGGCGACTAATTATTTTCCGGTGCTCCTGGGAGACAAGGCGGCCAAGTACGACTTTCGCCAGTGGAAGCCGTTGCTCGTGAATCCCGTGGGCGGCGTCATGTACGCTTCCCCGGCCTCAGGCGTCAAAAGGGTGGAGGATCTCGCCAAGGCCAAGAATCTGATCTATGGCGGCATCAGCGCGATCGGGCTCGACATGATCCCGCTCATCAGTTTCGAGCTGTTAGAGATGGATGCCAGAGGGGTGCTCGGTTTCAAGGGCAGGGGCGAGGCGCGGATCGCGTTTGAGCGCGGGGAAACCAATCTCGACTACCAGACGACGCCCGCCTATAACGCCACCGTGGTCCCGCTGATTCAGGAAGGGAAAGCGATCCCGTTGATGAGCTTCGGCCAGCTCGACGACAATGGAAATATCGTCCGAGACCCGGCTGTGCCCGACCTCCCGACCGTTCCTGAAGTCTACGAGAAGATCAAGGGGAAGAAACCCTCCGGCAAGTTCTGGGACACGTACAAAATCTTCATGCCATCCGCGTTTGCCGTGCAAAAGATCCTCTGGGTGAAAGGGGATGCCCCGGCGGAGGCGATGCGGGTCTTTTATGAAGCCGCGGACCGCCTCGGGAAAGACAAGGAGTTCGTCACCAAAACGAGCAAGGTCCTGGGAGGCTATCCTCTCTTGCGCGGCGATCGGCTCGAAAAAACCATTCAACAGGCCTTCCAAATCGACGCGGAGACCCAGCGTTTCGTCAGGGAATGGGTGGGCAAGAAGTATCGCGTCAAGCTGGACTAACGCAAACGCGACCGCACTTGCATATCAGCTTGTTGAGAATGGAGCATTAGAGCATTGGACCGCAATGGAGCCTCTTTAGTCGAATTGACTGCTCCACTGCTCCACTGCTCCATTGCTCCAAAGCAAACGCTTTCATGTGGGATGCCGCCCTAATCGCCCTTGAGAGATTCGCAGATCCTGTCAATATCGGCATGCTCATGGCCGGCGTGCTGGCCGGCACGGTTATCGGTATCCTGCCCGGCCTGGGCGGCATCGCCTGCGTAGCGATCCTTCTTCCTTTCATTTACACGCTCGATGTCCACACGGCAATGGTCCTTCTGGTCGGAGCTCTGGCCGTAGTCCATACGTCCGACACCATCACGTCGGTCCTAATTGGAACTCCGGGTTCTGCTGCTTCCGCCGCAACAGTGCTCGACGGCCACCCGCTAGCCAAGCAGGGCCAGGCGGCCAGGGCCTTAAGCGCCGCCTTTTTGTCTTCGTTGATCGGCGGCCTCATCGGCACTGTTTTTTTGACCCTCTCGCTCCCTATCGCGCG
>MGRY01000039.1:5240-9944 GCA_001799045.1 Deltaproteobacteria bacterium RIFCSPLOWO2_02_56_12
CTGCTCTTCGGCTCTCCGGAGTTGTTGATGCTCTGTGTTCTCGGCCTCTCCTTTGCCGGCTTTCTGACCGGAGGCGCCCCGCTCAAAGGCGGCCTGGCAGCCTGCCTCGGACTCTTGTTGGGAAGCGTCGGCTCCGCTCCCGCTGATGCCGTCGATCGCTATACCTTCGACCAGCTTTATCTGCTCGACGGAATCCCCTTGGTTGGAGTGGCATTGGGAGTCTTCGGCATCGCGGAGGTCATCGATCTGTTAACCAAAGGCGGCCAGATCGCTGAGCGGATCAGTTTGGGCCACGGCTGGATCCAGGGGATGAAAGATGTGGTGCAGCATTGGGGCATCGTGGTGCGCGGCTCCCTGATCGGCGTCTGGGCCGGCATCCTTCCCGGCATCGGCGCCACGGCCGGATCGTGGATGGCCTATGGGCACGTCGTCGCCATGGCCCGTGACCGAGAGCGCTTCGGCAAGGGGGACATCCGCGGGGTCATTGCGCCGGAGAGCGCGAATAATTCCGTTGAGGCCGGCGATTTTATCCCCACCCTTCTCTTCAGCGTCCCGGGCGGCGCGCCGTCTGCGATCATGCTGGGCGCGTTGTATTTCTACGGAATCCAGCCCGGCCCGCGCATGGTTCAAGAAAACCTCGATCTGATTTTTACCATTATCTGGAGCTTCGCCATCGCCAACACGGTCGGCGCCGCGCTGTGCCTCTTCTTGAGCCCGGCCCTGGCGCGGCTCACCTGGGTTCCCTTCGCCCGGCTGGCTCCGGCCATAGTGGTCACTATTTTTTTTGGCGCCTTCCAGAGCTCCCAAAACTTCGGCGATCTCTATGCCATGCTAGGGTTGGGACTCCTGGGCTGGCTCATGAAGCAACTGGGCTGGCCGCGCGCCCCTTTCCTCGTCGGCTTCGTCCTGACCAAGCCGACCGAACAGTACCTGTGGCTATCGATCAGCCGCTACGGCCTGGAATGGCTGCTCCGGCCCGGAGTCATTGTGATGGGCCTGTTGCTCCTGGCCTCCATCGTCTGGATCGTTGTCGGGAAGCGCAAGGGCAAAGAAACCCCGGACGAAGAGTCCACTGAAGGGACGCCTCTCTTGGGAAAGAGCTCTTCGATCCTGTTCACCATTTTTGTCCTGTTTATTTTCGCGGCGGCGCTTTATGAGGCGCGCTCCTTTCCCTACCTGGGCGCGATCTTTCCCGTGGCGGCTACCGTTCCTGCTATCTTCATGGCCGCGGCCCAGCTCTTTTTCGACCTCCGCGCCCCGGGCGCGGCGCCGGGAGGCGAGGCGCGGACGAAAACCAAGCTCGCCCTCGGCTATTTTTTGGCGCTGGTCGCCTATTTTCTGCTGATCTTTCTTTTCGGGTTCGGCATTGCGACCGCCTGCTTCGTTTTCCTTTTCCTTTTCGGATGGGTCAAAACGCGCTGGACCTACGCCCTGATCTACACGGCTACTCTGCTCGGCGCGGCCGAGTTCATGGGCTGGATGCTCGACCTTCGCTGGCCCGAAGCGCTCTTGGGATGGTGGTGACGATTTCTTGTGCGCGATAGAAATTCCGCTGTGAATCTGACTCAGATCTTCGACGTCCTGGTCGTCGGAGGTGGCAATGCCGGCCTGTGTGCGGCAGTGACCTCGCAGCGAGGCGGCGCGCGGACGCTCTTGCTTGAAAGCGCTCCGGCGGCTTTTCGCGGCGGCAACAGCCGCCACACTCGTGACATGCGTACCATGCATGAGGGGGCCAACGAATATGTCACCGGCCCGTACACTGAGGAGGAGTTCTGGGACGACCTCCTGCGGGTAACCGGAGGGGAGACCAACGATAAGCTCGCCCGCCTGACGATTCGGGAGTCGAAGGATCTCGGCGAGTGGATGCCGACCAACGGTGTCCGCTGGCAGCGGCCTCTGCGCGGCACGCTGCACCTGGCCAGGACCAACCTCTTCATGCTGGGCGGCGGCAAGGCGATGATCAACGCTTACTACGACGCCGCCTCCAGGCTCGGCGTGCGAATCGCCTATGAATCGGAGGTGCGCGAGCTCAAGGTACGCGACGGTGAATTCCTATCGGCTCTGGCGCTGCTCAAAGGCGCGTTGCACGAGGTCAAAGCAAAGGCTATCGTCATTGCCAGCGGCGGCTTCGAAGCGAATATCCCGTGGCTCAAAGAGTATTGGGGAGACGCGGCCGACAACTTCGTCATCCGCGGCACGAAGCACAACCAGGGACAGATGTTGAAGGAGCTGCTCAAGCACGGCGCGAAGCCGGTTGGCGATCCGCGCGGCTGCCACGCGGTAGCGGTCGACGCCCGGGCGCCGAAGTTCGACGGGGGTATCGTCACCCGCCTTGACAGCGTGCCGTTCGGGATCGTCGTCAACAAGGAAGTGAAGCGCTTCTACGACGAGGGCGAGGACTTTTGGCCGAAGCGCTACGCGATCTGGGGCGGACTCATCGCGCGGCAGCCGGATCAGATCGCCTACTCGATCATAGACGCCAAGGCAATGGCGCACTTCATGCCGTCGGTGTTCCCGCCGGTCGGGGCAGGCTCGATCTCCGAATTGGCCGCGGCGCTAGGTCTGAACCCACCAGCGCTGGCGGCAGTAGTAGATGAGTTTAACCGGGCCGTGCGGCCCGGCGCGTTCGACCCGGGCGGTCTGGACGATTGTCGAACCGAGGGACTCGATCCGCCAAAGAGCCACTGGGCACGGCGGATAGACACCCCGCCGTATTTCGCCTATCCCCTGCGCCCGGGCATCACCTTTACCTATCTGGGCGTTACGGTGAACGAGCAGGCCCGCGTGATCATGCAGGACGAGCGCCCGGCAAAGAATATCTTCGCAGCGGGGGAAGTGATGGCCGGCAACATTCTCAGGAAGGGCTATCTAGCCGGATTCGGGCTGACGATCGGCTCGGTCTTCGGCAGGATTGCCGGCCGGGAAGCGGCACGTCATGCCAGAGGCTGAGCTGCTCAAAGAGGCCGAGCGGCAGTTGATGATCTGCAACGCCTGCCGCTACTGCGAGGGTTACTGCGCGGTTTTTCCGGCGCTGGAGCTGCGCCGAACTTTCACGAAAGGCGACCTCATCTATCTCGCCAACCTGTGCTTCGACTGTCGCGACTGCTATTACGCCTGTCAGTACGCGCCGCCACATGAGTTCGCAGTGAACATCCCGAAGCTCACGGCCGAGCTGCGGGTGAATACGTACCGCGACTTCAGCTGGCCGGCCATTCTGTCCGGTCTGTTCAAACGGAACGGGCTGGCAACGAGCCTGATCACCACTGGCTCGCTCATCGTCATCCTGCTCCTGGTGCTGGCCTTCAAGGGACCGGCCGTCCTGTTCGGAGCTCACGTCGGGGAGGGGGCCTTCTACCGGGTAGTTCCCTACGCCGCAATGACCGTACCGCCCTTGATAATCACGCTCTATGGTCTGGCGGTCCTGTTAGCGGGCATGTTCCGCTTCTGGCGTGAGACCAGGGGCGGTCTATCTGCAGTGATCGACCCTGGCGCACTCGGGCGGGCCACGCAGGACGCGTTTGGTCTCAAGTACCTGAGGGGGGGCGGGGTCGGCTGCAACTATCCGAACGCGAACTTCTCACAGTTACGGCGATGGTTCCACCACCTGGTCTTCTATGGCTTCCTGCTGGACTTTGCCTCGACGAGCGTGGCGGCCTTTTACGGCCACTTCCTCGGCTGGCCCGCGCCCTATCCGCTCCTGAGCTGGCCCGTCGTCCTAGGGACGGTCGGCGGGATCGGGCTGCTGATTGGGACGAGCGGTCTGCTTTATTTGAAGTTTAAGAGCGACCGCCTTCCGGCCGAGGGGCGGATGCTGAGCATGGACATAGCGTTCCTGGCGCTGCTGCTCCTGACTAGCCTGACGGGCATGCTGCTACTCGCCCTGCGCGAGACCCCGGCTATGGGAACGCTGCTGGTGATCCACCTGGGGACGGTCGGCGGCCTGTTCATCACGGCGCCCTATGGCAAGTTCGCCCATATGGTCTACCGCTACGCCGCACTTGTCAGAAACTCGATTGAGCAGCGGCGAAGGGATTACCCTTGACCTGGCATACTCCAAACGAGCCAAAGGTCCATCTTTGCGCTGTAGCTTGCATCTTCTTGTAAAGCTGCGGAACGAGATATAAACTCGTCCCCTGGAGGGAAGGAGATGGAGGCCATCTATATTCCTCCCGATTCCCAAAAGAGACTCATCTACTTCGCCCGCCAAACCCTGGAGAGCTTCGTGCTCGGTAAAGGGGGGCAAGAGGTAAAGATCGAGGATCGCCATCTTCTCACCACCGGATACGGCGCCTTTGTCAGTCTCCACAGAGGAAAGGAGCTGAGGGGATGTATCGGGACCTGTTTTCCGACACACCCCCTGTATCAGATCGTAACCGAGATGACGGAGGCAGCGGCCTCACGCGATCACCGCGTTTTCCCGGTGAGCGCCAACGAGCTTGCGGATATCGCCATTGAAATTTCCGTCCTATCCCCTTTAGAGCTAGTGCGCGATCCCCTCTCCTTGGAGGCGGGAAAACATGGCCTCCACGTAACCAGCGGCGAGAGCCGAGGAGTCCTACTGCCTCAGGTGGCTACCCAGTATAGCTGGGATATGGCGACTTTTCTGCGCCAGACCTGTGCCAAGGCGGGCCTGCCCGAGAATGCCTGGAAGTGGCCGGAAACCAAAGTCATGGGCTTTACGGCTTTGATCATTGAGGAGAAAAG
>MGRY01000039.1:9958-11113 GCA_001799045.1 Deltaproteobacteria bacterium RIFCSPLOWO2_02_56_12
TTGAGGAGAAAAGATGAACAGGTAGCCCATGCGGTCTGCAACCCCTCCTTAGTCCGGCTGCTGGACAAGGGACAAGCGACGATTTTACATGACAGCGCTTTAGTGTTATTAAATAGAGAGTTGAACCTGGTCCTATCCGAGGTTTTGTGAACCAGAAAGAAGTAATTTTTTTCCGTCGTCTTCTGAACCAGCGCATGCGGGATCTCCTTTCCGAGGCCGGCAAAACGGTAGAGGGTATGGACGAAGAGGAAAATTTTCCCGACCCGACCGACCGCGCCTCTCTGGAGTCCAATCGGGACTTCACTCTCCGTATCCGTGAACGGGAGCGGAAGCTCATTTTCAAGATCCAGGAGGCCCTGGAGCGACTGGACGAGGGGGAGTACGGGGTTTGCGAATCCTGCGGCGAGAAGATCGGCATCGCCCGTTTGAAGGCTCGTCCTGTAACCACACTGTGCATAGACTGCAAGTCGATTCAGGAAGTCCAGGAGAGAAAAGACAGACACCTCGTCTAATCCCTTATTTTGCGCATGAAGATCAGGAAGGCTGTCATCCCGGTGGCGGGCCTGGGCACTCGCTTTTTGCCGGCTACCAAAACAGTTCCCAAGGAGCTTTTGCCGATCGTGGATATCCCGGCCATTCAGTACGTAGTCCAGGAAGCAGTGGATTCAGGAATCTCCGAGGTTATTTTCGTTACGGGCAGAGGAAAAGACAGCATCGAGGACCATTTCGATGAGATTCCAGAACTGGAGCAGGTGCTTGAGGAGCGGGGACAAAAAGAAGCGGTGCAGAACCTCCGGCAAATCGCCGCGATGATTGAAGTGGTATCCGTAAGACAAAAAAAACCCTTAGGTTTAGGCCATGCCGTTTTTTGTGCCCGGGATTTGGTGGGCGACGAACCGTTTGCCGTGCTCCTGTCGGACGATCTGATTGAGGCGCCCGTCCCCTGCATGCGGCAGCTCATGGAAATTTTTGCAGAAAAGGGAGAGTCGGTCCTGGCCTTGCGACGCGTTCCGGACGACCAGGTCCGGAGGTACGGGATCGTTCAGGGTAAACAGCTAACCAAAGGGCTTTATGAAGTGGAAAATATGATGGAGAAACCGCAACCCCACGAGACGCCTTCCCGCCTGGCTATTATTGGACGCTATATTCTCCGGC
>MGRY01000039.1:11122-13395 GCA_001799045.1 Deltaproteobacteria bacterium RIFCSPLOWO2_02_56_12
TCTCCCTTTTGGAGAATGTCCCCCCCGGAAAAGGAGGAGAAATCCAATTGACCGACGGGATCTCCCAGCTTGCGCGCCAGAGAAAAGTTTACGGATACGAGTTTGAGGGAGAGCATTACGATATCGGGGACAAGTTCGGTTTTGTCCGTGCAACCGTGGCTTACGCTCTGAAAAGACCGGAGCTTAAGGAGCAAACAAGGGAGTACCTGCAAGCAGTTATCAATAAAAAGTGATTTTTGGGGCCGTAGCTCAGCTGGGAGAGCGTCGCGTTCGCAACGCGAAGGTCGGGGGTTCGACTCCCCTCGGCTCCACCATCTTGGGGCTGGTCATTGACCAGCCCCCTATTTTTTGCTGGCGAAGATGGAGCTTCTTGGTTATGTATAGAGCCTGTTCTTATCCTGCTTAACGGTCCTTAGGAGGACTTATGGTGAATTGGCTCTGGTTGGGTTCTTCTATCCTACTCTGCCTACAATGGATTGTTCTTCATCTTTCCGGGATTTCTATCTCCCCTGAATGGCAGGCCTTAAGCACCGGCATCGCTATCTTCGGCGCGGCCTTCCTCCTTTCCTGGGCGGCTGAATTGGCTCAGTTCGATATACCGCAGAGCCTGGCCCTGGCCTTCCTGGCGCTCATTGCCGTTCTACCCGAGTACGCCGTGGACATGTACTTCGCATGGAAGGCGGGGAAGGATCCTCAATATACCGCTTACGCCATGGCTAACATGACCGGGGCCAACCGTCTCCTGATTGGGGTAGGCTGGGCCGCGGTGGTCTTTACCTACTGGCTTAAAACCCGCAAGAAGTTTTTTAACCTAGAGCCACACCACAAGATCGAGATCTTGTACCTGAGCCTGGCTACCATTTACTCCTTTCTCATTCCTTTCAAAAAACAGCTTGATCTCTTCGATGCCGTCGTGCTGATTAGCATCTTTGTCTTCTACATTCGTGCCGCCTCCCGCGCCGCCCATGTGGAGCCGGAACTAGAAGGGCCTTCGGAAATGATTGCCCACTGGGGGGAGCAACCCCGCCGTGTAGTGACGGTGCTCCTATTTCTTTTCTCCGCTTATACGATTTTTATCTCGGCCGAACCATTCGCCGAGGGACTGTTGGCCACCGGTCGGACCTTTGGGATCGAAGAGTTTCTTCTCGTCCAGTGGCTGGCGCCGCTGGCTTCGGAATCTCCGGAATTCATTGTGGCAATTTTGTTTGCCTTAAGAGCCAATCCCGGGGCCAGTATCGGGACGCTGATCTCCTCCAAAGTCAACCAATGGACGCTGCTCATCGGCATGCTGCCGATCGTCTACATGATCTCGGCCGGACAGCTAACGCCGATGCAGATGGATAGCCGGCAGGTAGAAGAGATTTTTCTCACTGCCGCTCAGTCTCTCTTCGCTGTAGCCGTCCTGGCAAATCTCTCTTTTTCCCTTACTGAAGCAACTCTCCTGTTCGTCCTATTCTCGACACAGCTCCTGATTCCCGACCCAAGATTTCGATACTTCTATTCCTTCCTTTACATCCTATTTACCATCGGACTCTTCATCGTTAGCAGGGACTCCCGCGAGTCGTTTTTTGGCATGCTCTTTCACGGCCCAAGAAGGCAACCCGGAATCGAGAATAGAGAATAAAGGAAAAAACTCTCCACCGCCCGAAACGGACATGGCGGGCTAGTCATCTTGGGCTACGTGGCTCTAGCTGCAATGGCTTCTCTCCCTCTCTAAGCCCACCCCGGATCTTTTCCAAGTCCGCCTCTATGTTATCTTGAAGATCCTTGGCTTGCTCTCCTGTGCCCCCGCCTGGGCGAGAGTTTCTTTCCTGCTTTCTCTTCCCCTTTTCTTCTAGCGGGTCCACCAGGCTTTCTTTTTCTTTCAGCTGGCGCTCCAGTTGGTGGATTCGGTCGCTGAGACTCTCTATGACCTCCTGAAACGAAGCTGCCCTCCTGCCAAAGGATTCCTCCTGCGCCTCGAGCAAGGCCTCCAGGGCGAATGCGTATTCTGCCGCTTTGGGCCCTCTGTCATTATCCTCTGCATGAAGCGCCTCAGTTAGTTTCTCCTTTTCCTTTAGCTCGATTTCTAACTCGTGGATCCTGGCGGTTAGCTTTTCTTCCATCTCCTTGAATGGACGATCCTCTGCGCTAGAGACCTCCTCCATCTCTTGCGGTTGGCCCGGCAACCCCGTTACCCTTGCCTCTAGCTCCGCCCTGAGCTTCTCAGCCTCTCTCAACTGCATTTCCCGTAGGTTCTCCCCCTCCCGCAACTGATTCTCCAGATCATCCAC
>MGRY01000040.1:0-771 GCA_001799045.1 Deltaproteobacteria bacterium RIFCSPLOWO2_02_56_12
CCTGTTGCTTGAGACCCGCCAGATTCCTCTGTCCAAGATCATGCAGGGGATACAGTTTACTTACACGCAGTACTACAACCGGCGGCATGGGAGCGTTGGACACCTCTTCCAGGGCCGGTATAAGGCGATCCTGTGTGATCGGGAGGCTTATTTGCTGGAACTGGTCCGTTACATCCATTTGAACCCGGCCCGTCTGCGCAGGCCGAAGGATCCCTGGAAGTATCAGTGGAGCAGTCAGCGGGCATACCTGGGGGAGAGAACACCGGTACAGATAGATACGATATTGGTATTGGGGCAGTTTGGCAGGGCATTAGCACAGGTGCGGTGAGCCTACAGGGAGTTTATGGAAGAAGGGATAGGGCAGGGACATATGGAGGGGTACTATGATGTCGTGGATCAGCGTTTCTTGGGAGACGAGGAGTTTATTGAGAAAGTGGACAAGCGGGCTCAAGGGTGGGAGGTTGAGACAAAGGGACCTAAGGTACCATTTAGTCGATTGGTTGAGGCAGTGGCGCAAGAACATGGAATAGCCAGCGATGCTTTTGCTCGACCAGGACGCCACAGGCGGTGGGTGCGGGCGCGGGCAATGTTGGTTTATCTGGCAAGGGAGTGGAGTAGGATAAGCTCCAAGGAGTTGGGTAGCCGGCTTCATCGGGACCCTTCGCTGATGAGTCGTCTTTATGCTATGTATTAGAAAGATCGAGATAGGCAGGCTGAAGCTAGAGTAGCTCGATGGCTGGGAAGAAAATAAGTCCATCATCAGGCCTGACC
>MGRY01000040.1:790-2814 GCA_001799045.1 Deltaproteobacteria bacterium RIFCSPLOWO2_02_56_12
CCTGACCCCGATGACCCCGATGACACTGAGAAGTACATCGATGTTTCTCAATGGTTCAAAGGTCCGGTCTTTGAACCTCTAAAGGATCCGAAGCTTTTTAAGAAGTTCTTCATCGACGCGGGAACGCTTGCTTGGCCGAACGGTGTCGATATAGCTCCCGAAGCCTTGTACGCTGCGCGTGACTCAAAGAAAAGGCATAACAAGAGGACGGAGCGTACACGCAAAACACGCCGCTCATCCTGAGTATTAGACCACTACGCTGGGGACGTCAGGGGACAATCCTCAGTGCTAATAACATCTAATCTCGACCTCGTTGCCGTCAGGATCGAGAAAATAGACCGAAGCAGCCCTGCCCCGGGCGCCCCAGCGGGAGACAGGGCCCTGGCGGATTGAAACATCATGGCCCTTCAAGTAACCGACGATCCCCGAGAAATCCTCTTTTCCGGCTACCAGGCAGAAGTGATTGAGATTGCCCACGGCGTTCGCCGCGCCGTCCTTCTCCACCTCGCCATTTTTCAGAGGAAAAAGATCGATGATGGTATGCTCATTGATGCGCACGGAGGGAAAACCCACCTTGCCTTCCTTGAACTCCTGTACGCGCTCCCCCTTGAGACCCAGCACCCCGGTATAGAAGGCGAGCGAGCGGTCGATATCTCTCACGTTGAGAACGATGTGGTCCAGCCCGGTGATCTTTATCGAGTCCAGATATCCCCTCCTCCCTAAGCGCGCAGGTCTGTCTAGAGAACGGTCTGGATCGATTCCAACTCTCTCAAAAGCGCGGCGATCTCTTGGGGTGTGCCGACGCTAATCCTGAGACTGTCCCTGAGACCCGGCAGGTCAAAATAGCGCACGAGGATCTTTCGCCGCTTTAGCTCCTGGTAAAGCCCGCGAAGATTTTGCCCTTCTTTGCGTGCCATCACAAAGTTGGCATGGGAGCGATAGACTTGAAAACCTATCTTCTTTAGCCCTCGGGTTAATTTACCGCGGCTCCGCTGAATCCGAGAGACATTGCGCATCATCCACGGCAGATCCTGAAGCGCGGCCATTCCAGCCACAAGGCTCAAACGGTTCACATTGTAAGAGTCCTTGACCTTCATCATGTCCGCGATGATTTCTTCGTTCGCAAAACCAAGACCAATGCGCATTCCTGCCAGAGAAAAAGACTTGGAAAAGCTATGGAGCACGACGAGGTTAGGAAAATTTTTAACCAGAGGAAGGGAAGATGCCCCCTCGCCCTCGGCAAAATCAATATAGGCCTCATCCACCACCAGGACGCCCGAGACCGACCGAGCCAGCCCCTCGATCTCTCTCACGGAGACCAGAGTCCCCGATGGGGAGTTCGGGTTGCAGAGCAAGGTGAGAGCGGCTTTTTGAGAAAAAAGCGCCCCGGGGAGGGAGAAATCCGGCGGATAATCAACCCCAACTTTTTCCCCCTCCTGGATGGAAATCAGCGTGTCATAGAGGGTATAGGTCGGCACCGGATAGACCACGCGCTCTCCCCTTCCCACGAAACAACGCACCAGGATCGACAAGAGTTCGTCGGAGCCGTTGCCTGCGATAACGTTCTCGGATCTTAGCCCGTATCTAGCCGCCGCCAAGGATCTCAGGCTATCGCTGAGCGGCTCTGGGTAGAGACGGAGGGAATGGGCCGCGGCCTTGCGCAAAGCCGAGAGCACACGCGGTGAAGGGGGATAGGGATTTTCGTTGGTATTGAGCTTGATGAAGCCGCTGTCTTGCGGCTGTTCTCCGGGGATATAACCCGCTATCCCGGCAATATTTTTCCTTAGGTAACGAGACATGATCAAGGATTGTAGCTGCACCCTCCCGCCAATTCAAACGCAAGACTTTTAAATGGGAGTAAAAAATGTTAGATATAACAGGTTCAGCCTATGGAAAACAAACGGGTTTCTACTGGAATACCAGGCCTTGATCCACTGATCGAAGGGGGCTTTCCGGCAGGGAAATCTTACCTCATAACCGGAGAATCCGGCACAGGTAAGAGCATCTTCTGCATGCAATTTATA
>MGRY01000040.1:2832-9612 GCA_001799045.1 Deltaproteobacteria bacterium RIFCSPLOWO2_02_56_12
GGGCTGTTTACGTCGCCGTGGATGAGAAGCCCGCCGACATCCTGGAAGAGGCGGCCTCCTTGGGCTGGGACCTGCTCAAATATGTCGAACAAAAAAATCTGCTCATTTTGGACGCCTCTCCCATGTTCACCGCCCGAATGGGTGCCGGGAAAGAGAAGGAGGTTGACGTTCAGAAGACCGTGGAAGATCTCGCGAGCTATGTCAAGAGAATGGGAGCCACACGCGTAGTCATCGATCCCGTCGGGCCGCTAATCCTCTCCCGCGATTCCTCCGCCCGCGCTCAAGAACATGTGCGCACGCTGGTTCATGCGCTCCAGGACCGCCTGGGGACTACCAACCTCCTTACCTCCTATGCTATTCCATCTGCAACAGGGGCAGGCGAGGGGGGGGTAGAGGAGTTTCTGGTCGCAGGGGTTATAGTCCTGAGTGTGGTTCGGGTCCAGAACCGTCTGGTGCGTACCCTCTTGTTGCGCAAGATGCGCGGCACAGCAATCGACCTGATGGAGCATCAGTTTAACATTGTCAAAGAAAAAGGGATTGTTTTGAAACCTATTCTCTAACTCTTTAAAGGAAGAGCCATGGCCGAAGGAAAAAAAATATTTATTGCCGAGGATAACCACCACTTCTGCGAGCTCTACCGGATGGCTTTAGGCGCAGAGGGATATGATGTCCATTTCGCCTATAATGGGAAAGAGGCGCTAGAAAAGATCCCCGCTGTGGGCCCGGATCTCATCATTCTCGATGTCATGATGCCGGAAATCGACGGCTATGAGGTGTGCCACAAACTGCGCGATATGCCTAAATTCGCGCTGACCCCTGTGATCATGCTAACGGCCCTATCGACGGATGAGGACAGAATCAAAGGTTACCAGGTGGGAGCGGATGACTACCTTACCAAACCCTTCTCCCTGAAGGTCCTAAAGGCGCGCGTGGCCAGCATCTTGGAAAGAAGCGATGCCGGCAAAGTCGCAGCGGCGCCACCCCCGGTCCAGGCCGCCCAACCCGTGATCCAGGCGACACAGCCCATCGTGTTAAAGGAAGAAGTGACCATCGCTCCTGCCAAAGCGATCGCTCCTGTCAGGAGCCTTAACATCGCGGCGGATGCCCTGGAACAGTTTTTCGGCACCCCGATACCACCAGGGTCGAACATCCTTATCCTCGGCTCATTGGGAACCGGCAAATCCTTCTTCTCCCGCCTCTTCCTGGCTCAGGGACTACGCCAGGCCGAAAAATGCATGTTTGTGTGCGTGGACGATGACCCCTCCATGGTACGCAGAGAGCTGAGCACAAAATACGGTCTGGACCTCTCCAACCTGGAAGGCCAAAACCAGGTGCGTTTTGTGGATGCCTATTCCTGGAGTGGGGGAAGAACCTCCTCTGAGGAGAAGTTCGCCATTACCGGAACCCTCGAGCTCGCCGACCTGTCCGGCCTCATCAGCGATGCGGGTGCTGAGTTAGAACAGACCGACCGACTGAAAAAAGGCGGCAGGAGAGTGGTGGATTCCATCTCTAGCCTCTTTCTCAATTTCGAACTAGCCTATGTGCAGCGTTTTATCGCTTTTCTGGCGCGGTCGGGTCACTTCGCCGGGGTCTCAACGGTCTTTATCGTCGAGCAAGGGATCTGTAGTGAGCAGACCTTAAACAACATCAAATACATCATGGATGGAGTCCTGGAATTCAAGAACGAGGATGAGAAATTTCTTGGTCGGGCACAAACCATGAAGTGGGGAATTGCAAAATCCGAGTGGATAGATGCCACACAGGCCTGAGTACTAAAAAATGTCCGAGACCGACAGTATGGGAGGCATAAAGGTTCTCCTGTTGGAGGGAGGTAAGAGATTCCCCCATCGAACTCGGGAGGAGCTTGAGGCTAAAGGCATCAAGGTCACCCCGGTAGAGGATCCGGCAGCCTGTTCGACAATCCTCGAGAGCGACAGAGAACAGACCGTCATCATCGACCTGGACCTCTATAGGGCAGGGATCGACACCGTGCAGAAAATCCACAGCAGGTATCCGGAAATCGCTACTATCGTCATGGCTTCCCTGGAGCGGCTGGCTGTCGTGGACGAAGCGCTCCGACAGGGGGCCTGGGATTTTGTCATCAAGCAGCCGGACCTCTCTCACCTCCAGGAAATTCCCCAGGCAATATCCAGAAGCTTGGAAAGAAAGAGGCTCAAGTCAGAGATCGAACGCTACGGTGATGAGGCCAAGAGGCTCCAAGAAGAAAACGAACAGCGTCGGGAACAAGCAAAGAGACTTCAAGATGAGGCCGAACGCTATCAGGAAGAGGCCAAGAAGCTTCAAGCGGATATTGAACACTATCGGGCTGAGGCCAAAAGGCTCCAAGAAGAAAACGAACGGTACCGGGAAGAGGCAACCGGACTGAGGACTACCCTGGAGGAAAGCCGCTCCGAAGGGCGGCCGGAGACTAAGCCGAGTTTAGAAAGTCCCGCACAGGGCCCCAACGAAAAGGCTTCGGATGATGAAGTCCTGGCGGATATCGCTGAAGATTTAAAATCCCCGCTAGCAGCCATGATCGGTTACCTAGAGATCGCCTCCGCGATCAGCCCCGAGCAAGCGAACGCCAGCCAGATTCTCTCATTACAGCGGATCGAGGCACTGGCGCGGCGCCTCTTTGATCTGGTGATGAACCATACCGGGGCGCTGGACATCGAAGCGGGAAGATTTGAGCTGCAGAAGAATCTGTTCGAGATCAACGGAATTCTTGAATCGGCCGTTCTGGATAAAAAGGACGAGGCTAATACCAAAAATATCGAGATCATTCTCGAGACAGCCAACGACCTCCCGCCGATCACCGCCGATGCGGTGCAGCTCGAGCGGGCAGTCAAGATTCTTATCAGCAATGCCATCGGTCTCTCGCCTTTAGGAGGAAGCGTCACGGTGAGTTCGCTAAGACAGGACAACGAAATTGCGATCTCGGTGAGAGACACCGGCGCGGGGATCTTTAAAGAGGAGTTTCCCCTGCTCTTCGACAGAAGAAAAAAAATTCGCAGGCGCGGCGCGGATGTCAACACGGCCGGCCTTTTCGTTGCCCACCACATCGTCGGCGCGCACGGCGGCAGGATTGATGTTCAAAGTGACCCGCTTGAGGGCACCACGCTAACGATTGCCCTGCCCATCTGACCCCGGCTCTTTTCTGAAAATCTCCTTTCTTGACACACCGGACAACCGTGGTTAAATTTTGCTGACTGTGGGCAAAAGAAAACCATGCGCCTCGACAAACTCACAATAAAATCGCAGGAAGCCCTGCAGCATGCCCAGGCACTGGCGGAGAAACGAAACCACCAGGCGATCGATGTGGAGCACCTGCTTATGGCGCTTCTCGGCCAAAAAGAGGGCGTGGTCCTCTCACTCTTGCAAAAGTTGGGCATCCCCGTCCCCTCTCTTTTCGACAGACTCCAAAGGATCCTGGACCGCTTTCCCCAGGTTACGGGGGGAGCCGCGGGACAGACTTTCATCACGCCACGCCTCAAGAAGCTCATCGAAAGGGCTGAGGCTGTGGCCGAGGGGCTCAAAGACGAGTATGTCTCTACGGAGCACCTCCTGCTATCGATGGTGGAAGAGGACGGAGAGGGGGGAAGACTCTTACGGGAACTGGGCGCCACCAAGGACCAAATCTTCCGCGCGCTGGTGGATATTCGCGGCGCCCAACGGATCACTGATCCTAATCCTGAGGAAAAATATCAGGCCCTGGAAAAATACAGTCGGGATCTTACGGAGCTTGGCCGCAAAGGAAAACTCGACCCGGTGATTGGCCGGGATGACGAAATCCGCAGGGTGATCCAGGTCCTTTCCCGCCGCACGAAAAACAATCCCGTCCTGATCGGAGAGCCCGGGGTGGGAAAAACCGCCATCGTGGAAGGACTGGCGCTTAGAATCGTCAACGGGGATGTGCCGGAGAGCTTGAAAGACAAGAGGCTCGTAGCATTGGATATGGGCGCGCTGGTGGCCGGGGCCAAGTATCGGGGCGAGTTCGAGGAGAGGTTGAAGGCGGTCTTGAAGGAAGTCACCGAGGCCAGCGGGGAAATCGTTCTCTTTATCGACGAGATGCACACCCTGGTAGGTGCTGGAGCCGCAGAGGGGGCCATGGATGCCTCCAATATGTTAAAGCCGGCGCTGGCGCGAGGCGAACTCCGCTGCGTGGGGGCCACAACTTTGGATGAATATCGCAAACGGGTGGAAAAAGACCCCGCACTGGAGCGGAGGTTTCAACCGATTCTTGTCCGGGAACCGTCGGTCGAGGACACCATCGCCATCCTGAGAGGTCTTAAAGAGAGGTATGAAGTTCACCACGGCGTGCGCATCACGGATAGCGCCATTGTCGCGGCGGCTACCCTGTCGCAGCGCTACATCAGCGACCGGTTTCTGCCCGACAAGGCGATCGACCTCATTGACGAGGCGGCTTCGCGGCTCAGGATTGAAATCGACAGCATGCCGACCGAGATCGACGAGGTGGAGCGAAAAATCCTCCAGTTGGAAATCGAACGGCAGGCCTTAAAGCGGGAGGACGACAGGGCCGCCAAAGAAAGGCTCGGCCGGCTCGAGCGGGAGATTCAGGGTCTCAAGGAGAGCTCGGAAGGACTAAAGGGTCACTGGAAAAAGGAAAAGGAGGCTATCCAGAAGCTCCGCTCCCTGAAGGAAAAGATCGAGGCCACCAAGGTAGAGGAACAACAGGCGCAGCGCAGCGGCGACTTGAACCGCGCCGCCGAGCTACGCTACGGCGTTCTCATCCAGCTCAACAAAGAGTTGGCGGACGAGAATCAAAAGCTGCTCGATCTCCAGAAGGACCAAAAGATGCTCAAGGAAGAGGTGGATGCCGATGATGTGGCGGAGGTGGTTGCGAAGTGGACCGGGATCCCCGTGTCCAAGATGATGGAGGGTGAGATCCAGAAGCTGCTCAAAATGGAAGAGCGGCTGAAGGCGCGCGTCGTCGGACAGGACCAGGCGATTCAAGTGGTTGCCAACGCGGTGCGACGCGCCCGCGCAGGTCTGCAAGACCCGAATCGCCCGATCGGCTCCTTTATCTTTTTAGGCCCGACCGGAGTGGGAAAGACGGAGCTCTGCCGCGCCTTGGCCGAGTTTCTTTTCGATGATGAGCAGGCGATGGTGCGACTGGATATGTCCGAGTTCATGGAAAAACACTCGGTCGCGCGGCTCATCGGCGCCCCCCCGGGATATGTGGGCTACGAGGAGGGAGGGTACCTCACAGGGGCGGTGCGTCGCAGGCCCTATTCGGTGGTTTTATTCGATGAGATCGAGAAGGCCCACCCCGAGGTGTTCAATGCCCTCCTGCAAATACTTGAGGATGGGCGCATGACCGACGGCCAGGGAAGAACCGTGGATTTCAAAAATACGGTGATCATCATGACCTCCAATCTCGGCGGCCAATACATCCAGGAGCTGGGGGAAAAAGACCGGAAAGAAATGGAGCGCCGGGTGATCACGGCCCTGCGCGAGGCCTTCAAGCCGGAGTTCCTTAACCGCATCGATGAAACTGTTATCTTCAATAGCCTCGGCCGCGACCAGATCAAAGAGATCGCCGAGATCCAGCTGAAGCGACTGCGGCAGAATTTGGCGGCGAAAAAGATGGCGCTGGAGATCACCGACCGGGCCAAGGGGCTCGTGGCGGAAAAGGGCTACGACCCGGTTTACGGGGCGCGCCCGCTGAAGAGAACCATCCAGAGATTGATCCAGGATCCTCTGGCCTTAAAGATTCTGGAAGGGGAGTTCCGCGAGGGCGAGAAGGTAAAAATCGACGCCGATGGAGATCAGCTTACCTTCACCCACGGGGAGGCGACCTCAGGTGAGGAGGCGTTGGCCGAAGGACTTCTCCCTTGACCTCTTCCACGCATAGACCCAGGAAAAAAAGTCCCCTTACCTCTAAAGCGGGTACGCAAAGAGATCCCTCCACCCGGTCAGCGCTTCAAAGACATAAAAAAGTATAATCGGAAAAAGGCCAGGGAGGAACTGAAGTGGAGCCTCTACGTAATGCTCCTCTGTAAAGCGAGCATTACGCCCAAGAAGCGTGCAAGCTCCTTCTGCCGCGTATCCCTGGTCAGGAGAGAGCAACCGGCCACCTCCGCCATGGTGACGATCAAGGTGTCTATGGTAGGCACGGTGATTCCTCGCCTTGTCATCCGACTATGGAATTCAGCCGCGCGAAGGTGAAGTTGGTAATCAGGCGGGGAAAGCCGTTGAAAGTTTTCCAGGTCAGCTCGTGCAAGGGCAAAGTCCTTGGGGTCTGTTAACCCCTGTAAGTATTCCTGCACAATGATTGGTGCTGTTGCAGGAGGTGGCCCCTGCTCAAGAAGCTTATCCAAGATCTCGGTTTCACGGCTATCTACGCCGCCAAAGTAATCAATGAGGACGCTTGTGTCTACCAGCGGACCGAACCCATTCATGGGTTTCTTCCTCCCGCATTTTTTCTAGGTCGCCATGCCAAAGAAACTTACCCTTATGTTCACGAACCTTGCGGAGCCGGGCGAGACGAACGAGTTCCCGCAATCCTAGGTGAACGACTTCTTTCTTGGTTTTGGCCTTCGTCAACCGCATAGCCTCGGCTATCAGGGCCTCATCCAGGTCAATATTAGTGTGCGCCATAATGATGCCTTCCCCTAAGTCGTTACTATGTGCATATTTTAGTTTATTTATGTGCATTGTCAACTGCCGCCAATTGAACTAACCCTTTCTATCCTTGACGCCCGCTTAATCTATGCCTAATCTCAAGGCTGTCTATGCGCTGGTATCTTCATGTCGATA
>MGRY01000040.1:9619-10318 GCA_001799045.1 Deltaproteobacteria bacterium RIFCSPLOWO2_02_56_12
CTTTTTTGCTGCTATTGAGCAGAAGAGGAGGCCGGAGCTTATTGGCAAGCCTGTTGTGGTTGGCGGCAGTGGAGACCCTGCAAAAAGGGGGGTAGTCTCTACAGCTTCGTACGAGGCAAGAAGATTCGGCATACACTCTGCCATGCCATTGATTACAGCATACAGGCTCTGCCCTGATGCAGTCTTTCTGCCTGTTGATTATGAGGAGTATTCGAGGGTCTCTGAAATAATAATGAGCTCCCTCAGGGATTTTTCTCCAGTAATTGAGGCAGTTGGGATCGATGAGGCATTCCTTGATATATCAGAGATTAATAAACCCCCGGAGGAAATTGCAGAGGAGATCAAAAAGAGGGTTAAAGGTGCGACAGGACTCACCTGTTCCATTGGCATTGCACCTAATAAGCTCCTTGCGAAGATTGCATCAGACATGCAGAAGCCTGATGGCCTTACTATCATTACAGAGAATGACATAGAAACCAGGATATGGCCGCTCGCTGTAAGAAAGCTATGGGGTGTCGGACCAAAGACAGAGGCATATCTGAAAGGTATTGGCATCCAGACAATCGGAGAGCTTGCATCAGTATCACCCGATACACTCATAGGACATTTTGGTGAGTCCCATGGTTCATACCTTTATAAGGCATCAAGGGGCATAGATGAAAGTCCTCTTATAACGCACTGGGAACCAAAATCAATAAG
>MGRY01000041.1:0-11749 GCA_001799045.1 Deltaproteobacteria bacterium RIFCSPLOWO2_02_56_12
CATTGATCAGAGTAAAAGAGGGACTTCGGATCCATGCCCCTTTGCCGACTTCCAACCCTTCCGCCATTCCCCGCACAAAACAGGTCTTCCCGCTGCCCAGCTCTCCGGTTAACCCGATAATCTCTCCCCCTTTCAGAACCCTACCCAGTTTCCTTCCCCAGTTCCGAGTTTGCACCGCAGAGCGGGAAGTTGTGCTAAAAGACTTCACTGCAAAGTGAAAATTGCAAAAGTCAAAACTTCCGGACCCCTCTTGCATTTTGCATTTTAAAATTTGCATTCTGCATTTTGCCTTTTGACAGTTCCCGCATTCCCCGCGGCAGCCCGTCAATCACGTCCGACGCGATCAGCCCTATCTCTCCCCTGGCGCTCGCCGCCTGATCCGCGACAAAGCCGTGCAGAAAAACCCCCAGTTTGAGCGCGTCTGCTACTTCTAAACCCTGCGTAAGGAGCCCGGCCAAAATCCCGGAAAGGACATCCCCCATGCCTCCGCTCGCCATCCCCGGATTCCCGGTCGGATTGATGAACACCCGTCCGTCAGAAGTGGCGATCAGCGTCCGCGCCCCCTTGAGCACCACATGGCAGCGATGATCGCGGGCAAAAGAGCGGGCCACGCCAATTCGATCCCGATTGATTGCAGCGGTATCCGCTCCCGTTAGCCGCGCCATCTCTCCCGGGTGGGGCGTGAGCACGGGAGGAGTCTTGGCAAAACGGAGCCGCCCCGCCTCTTCGGCTAGAATGCTGAGTCCATCGGCATCGATTACCCATGGGAGCTCAAGATTCTTGAGCAGCCACCTGAGCGCGGTACGCGCTGAATCCTTCACGCCTATCCCGGGACCGAATAGGAGCGCGCTCTTCTTATCCAACAAACGGCGCCACTCATGATCGCTGAGCGGCTCGCTCTCCTCATTGGAGTTGTCTTTCAGGGGATCGGTCATGACCTCAACCAGCGAGCCGGCGAAGATACCATTAAGAGAGCGCGGCGCCGCTAATGTTACCAGTCCCGAGCCCGCGCGCATGGCCGCCCTGCATGCCAGGATTGCCGCGCCCGTTTTTCCCCTGGACCCTGCCATCACCAGAAGATGGCCGTACGTGCCCTTATGCGTGTCCGGTTCTCTCGAAGGAATAAGCCAACCGATATCCTCCTCTTCAAGGAGCTCTGTCTGCGGCCGCACCTCCTCCACTGCCTTCGGATGGATGCCAATCTCGGCCACCGCCAGCTCCCCCACATAGGAGAGGCCGGGATGGACTACCTGCCCCAGCTTAGGGAAGCCCAAGGTGACTGTCATCTCCGCCTTGATCGCGGTCCCGAGAGGCCTGCCCTTATCTGTATCTAATCCCGACGGGAGATCTACGGCCACAACCGGAAGCCCCGAGGTATTCATAACGGTGATCGCCTCGGCGTAAAGACCGCGCACTTCCTCCTTAAGCCCGGTTCCCAAAATCGCGTCCACCAGAAGCCTTTTCCCTTTCAAGCGTTCGCCCAGAAGCGAGAGGGACTCCCGGGTTACTTCAAAGAGCCTGCCTTTAATTTTTAGGTAAGCGCGAAGATTCTCCGCGGCGTCATGTGATAGTTCCTCTTTTCGGGCTAGAAGAACGACCTCACATGGGATCCTTTTTTTCTTGAGATGGCGCGCCACTACCAGGCCATCCCCTCCGTTGTTGCCCTTCCCGGCAACCACCAGGGTGCCGCCTTTTGCCGCCGGACCAAAACGTTCCAGCAGAGCCCTAGCCACGCCTTCTCCCGCACGCTCCATCAAGGTTAGACTGGGAACGCCATACTTCTGGATCGTCAAGCGGTCCAGCTCGCGCATCTCTTTTGCGGTTACGACAAACATGATTGGTTATTAGTAACTAGCCACGTGCTTTTATTAGCAGTTCCTTCATCTCCCGGACCGCCTGCTCCATCCCGACCATGATCGCCCGAGCGACAATACTATGCCCGATGTTGAGCTCGACCATTTCGGAGATGCGGGCGATGGGGAGAACGTTTGCATAATTAAGTCCGTGGCCGCCGTGCACTTCCAACCCCAAACGCCGGGCGAGGGAGGCGGCGGCTGTGATCTTCTCCAGCTCTTTGCTCCTGTCGCCGGAGAGGTCGCAGTACGGGCCGGTGTGGAGTTCTACGCCGTGAGCGCCGGCTTCCCGGCTGGCTTCGATCTGGCTTGTTTCCGGATCGACAAAGAGGCTGACCCGGATTGCATGCTCCTCAAGTCGTTTCACCGCCTCGTTCACCTTAGCCTTATGAGCGATCACATCGAGTCCGCCTTCGGTGGTCAGTTCCTCGCGCCGCTCGGGAACGAAGCAGGCATCATCCGGGCTAAACTTTTCTGCCAGGCGCACCATCTCAGGGGTTACGGCCATTTCCAAATTGACCTTGGTCTTCACTCGCTCGCGCAAAAGTCTGACATCCCGCTCCTGAATATGGCGGCGATCCTCGCGCAGGTGAACGGTGATACCGTCTGCTCCACCCCTCTCGGCCAGCAGCGCCGCCTCCACAGGGTCAGGAATATCGATCTTCCTTGCCTGCCGTACCGTAGCTACATGATCTACGTTGACGCCAAGACGAATCATAGTTTAGTTATTGGTTATTAGTTACTGGTGATTAATAAAAAAAGACAACGAACACCTTCACGGTTGCGACGAGTCACTAATAACGAGTAACTATTGACTCAGTTCCTTACGGATCTCCTCTGCTATCTCATGCGCCATCTGGCGGATCTTCTCTTCATCCTCCCCCTCCAACATCACCCTTGCCAGAGGCTCGGTTCCTGAATAGCGCACCAAGATCCTGCCGCGCTCACCCAATTCTTTTTCCACCGCTTCGATCTTATCACGCACCCGGGGCAACCGGGAGATGTCTCTTTTCTCCTTGACCCCCACATTGAGCAGGATTTGGGGGAGTCTGGTCATCACCTTCTTTAACTCCCCGAGCCGGCGCCCCTTTTCCACCATGATCGCCAGGATCTGCAAACAACTGAGGCAGCCGTCCCCGGTTGTATTGTGATCCAAGAAAATGAGGTGGCCCGACTGCTCTCCGCCCAAATTGTACCCCCCCTTCAGCATTTCTTCGACCACGTAACGGTCCCCCACGGCGGTCCGCACTACTTTCAGTCCCATGCCCTGAAGAGCGAGATCCAAGCCCAGATTGCTCATAACGGTAGCCACTACGGCCCCGCCTTTCAGGGTTCCCTTTTCCTGCATCTCCCTGGCGCACATGGCCAGGATATAATCGCCGTCCAGCACCTCACCCTTCTCATCGACAAATATTGCCCGATCCCCGTCTCCATCCAAGGAGACGGCGAGATCCGCGTGATGCTTGAGCAAGGCCTGCCGTGCCGCTTCCGGATGAAGTGAGCCGCATTCCTGGTTGATATTTTCTCCGTCCGGATGAACCCCGATGGGGATGACCTCCGCTCCCAATTCCGACAAGACCTCAGGCGCCACCCGATATGCCGCCCCATGGCCGCAGTCGACCACGATCCTCAATCCCTCCAGAGTGAGATGGCGGGGAAAGGTGTTCTTGAGAAAGACAATGTATCTTCCCACCGCATCGGAAATACGGAACGCCTTGCCGATGGCCGAGGCTGTCGGTCGGTTGAGGTCCGTCTCTCCCTTGAAAATCATCTCCTCCATTCGCGCCTCGACTTCGTCCGGCAACTTGAAGCCGTCTGCGGAGAAAAATTTTATTCCGTTATCTGGAAAAGGATTGTGAGAAGCGGATATCACCACGCCGGCATCGGCCCTCATGCTCCGGGCGAGAAACGCCACGCCTGGCGTCGGCAGCGGACCGACGAGGAGGACATCTACGCCACTGGAGCATATCCCGGAGGCAAGGGCCGTCTCGAGCATATAGCCCGACAGACGCGTGTCCTTGCCGATAAGGATCTTATAACGGTGCCGTGCGTGACCCTCGCCCAGCTTAGAAGAGGAGGACACCCGATTTTCCTCCGGCCTGCCGGCAGATAGGGGAAGAGGATCATGCAGGACAGCGGCGATTGCCCGACCCAGCTTCAATGCCATCTCCGAGGTCATAGGCTCCAGGTTCGCCACCCCCCGGATTCCATCCGTGCCAAAGAGGTGTCGTTGGTGTTTTTTTTCTCCCGTCGGTGCCATAGTCATCTCGCTTTACGCCTCCATTGATTTACTTCTCCCTGGCGGCAATCCTTACGCTAAACCTTTCCGGCCTTTGCTCCAACACTTTAATTTCCGAGGAGAGCTTCAGATTCAGCGCGAGGGTGTGGCTACCCGGGGCAAGTCCTTTGAGATCAAGGTAAACCTGATCCGTCCCCAGTTGAAGCTGGCTGAGAATGCGCTTGGGACCCGACAAGCGGAGATAGACCCGCCGGGGAGACACGCTGTAACTTCCGGTAAAATCTTTAGCCTTCACCTCGACACGGCTAAATTCTCTAGTCATCCACTCCTCTTCCAACACCACGGAAACGGAAACCCGGTCGGGAGAAAATGACAGGGTTTTGCCCGCCGAGCTGAGACGCACCTCCCGCGTCATTTGTCCCCGCGCGCCTTCGAGATCGATCGGCACGGTCTCTGCGGAAACCATGCGATTCACCTCGCTCGCAGCTCCTCGGACCTTGACACTATCCGGACTGGCCTCCACCCGGGCGACCCGATATCCAATAAGCGGCTTCGGGCCAAAGCGAACTGCGACCGGGAGAGAACGCACAGCGACCGTCTCTAACTTGAGGTTAATCACGGACGGGCTGATGCGCGTGATTCGCACGCCACGGGGAGGATTAAAAAAATCGGGACTAAGACGAAAAGTCGAGGTTCCAACCCTTGCCCCATCCAGGTCAAGGCTGACCTTCAGATAATCCGGATCTAAAGCGGAAAGAAGCGCCGGCGGACCCATGACTCGCAACTCGACCTGGCCCACGCCCGGACTGGTAACCATCAGGTCCGAAGGAATATTGCGAAATTCCACAGGCACTTCTACCGCCCGCTCTGCGGCTTTTTGTCCGGCATTAACAAATAGCCAGAGTCCAAGGGCGAAAATTATGGAAAATAGTTTCAGCCCCAGATCGCTGCTGAACAATGTGACAATTTTTTCCCAACCACGTCTCATGTGCCAAAAAGCCTCTGAAGAGAGCTGCGGAGCTGGGGGCCTTCAAGATCCTGGATGACCTTCCCTTCGACTACCAGAGAGATCTTTCCCCGCTCCTCGGAAATGACGACCGCTACCGCATCGGTCTCCTCCGTCAAACCAACCGCGGCTCGATGCCGGGTTCCAAAGGCCTGGCTCAAGTTCGGGTCGACACTCAGAGGCAAAAAACACCTCGCCGCGGCCACCCTTCCCTTTTGGATCACCAGCGCCCCATCGTGCATGGGAGAGTGAGGGATAAAGACACTCTCAAGGAGCTCCCTGGTGACACGGGCATCCAGACGGGTCCCGACCTCGATATACTCGTTTAGTCCCACCTCCCTCTCCAGCACGATCAGGCCGCCGATCCTTCTAGTGGCAAGCGAGACCACGGCCTTGGTAATCTCCTCCAATACTTGTCCGCGCTCAATCCGATCCGCGCCGCCAAAGAGCGGCGCCGTGCCGAACTGAGTCAGTGCGCGCCGGATATCGCTCTGAAAGATCACGATGATGACCAGGATAATGGAGCCCAAAAAATTATCGAGTACCCAGTTCAGCGTAAAGAGTCCGAACATCTGCGACGAGACATAGGCCAAGAGGATCACCACCAGCCCGATAATCATCTGCATGGCCCGAGTCCCTCTGATCATGTGGATCAGTCTATAGAGGACAAAGGCAATGATGCCGATGTCTAACGCGTCCTGCCAACGGAGCTGGGTGAAGATCTCAAACAATTTTTTCCTCCCGCGACTCTTCGCCCCCGAAACGCAGCGCGTCAGCTATCCGGATCGCCCGGAGGGTCTCTTTGACGTCATGTGTCCGGATCATATGAGCCCCAGCCAGCACCGCGGCCACCGACGCGGCCAGGCTTCCCTCCAAACGCTCCTCTGGACCGACATCGAGAAGCTTCCCGATAAAGGTCTTGCGCGAAGGGCCCACCAGAATCGGCCGCCCCAAGGAGGCGAGCGCCGGGAGGCCGCGCAAGAGCGCCAGGTTGTGATCCAGCTCTTTGCCAAAACCGATGCCGGGATCAATGATAATCCGCTCCGCGCCCACACCCGCGCCCAAGGCAAAACGGATCCGACCCGACAGAAACTCCTTCACCTCTTCCACCACGTTTTGATAATAGGGCCGCTGCTGCATGGTCTGAGGCGTGCCCTGCATGTGCATCAAAACCACCGGCACCTTCTCGGCGGCGATCAGCGGAGCCATGCCAGGATCAAACCGCAAGGCGCTGATGTCATTGACTATATCCGCCCCCTCATCCAAAGCCGCCCTGGCAACATCCGCTTTATAAGTATCCACGGAGATGGGAATGGAGACAGCGCGACTGAGACCGCGAATCACCGGCAGGACCCGCCCCATCTCTTCTTGAGCGGACAAGGGGCGCGAGCCGGGCCTGGTAGACTCTCCCCCGACATCGATGATATCCGCCCCCTCCTGGGCTAATCGGATCCCGTGAGCGATCGCCTTCTCCGGATCCAGATATCTCCCCCCGTCTGAGAAGGAATCCGGGGTGACATTCACGATCCCCATCAGGGCGGTGCGTCGAGCGGCATCAATGCTCCCGCTGCGCGTGGAGAGTATCCAATGCTCCTGGGAAACCAAGGCATCTAAACTATTCATCGCTTGAGCCCTAACGAGTCAATGCAAAATGCAAAGTGCAAATTGAAAATTACACATTGATTTTACATTTTGCATTTTGCAATATGCCTTTTGCAATTATTGTAGTAAACAACCCTTCGTGAGGACCCTGCCCTCACTACCTGCGAGTGATGCTTGAGTTGAGGGGGAATAATTCGGAGGGCTGGTAGATCCTTCGGAGGGTCAATTCAGGCATGAGCTGTGACGGCCAAAGGAACAAGGGGATCCCCGCCATTCCCGCCAAACTCCTGCACCAAGGCGTCAATCTCCGATCCATCGAGAACCTCCTTCTCGAGGAGTTTTTCCGCAATCTTATGAAGGAGATGGAGATTGTTCCTCAGGATATCCTTTGCCCGCAGATAGCTCTCGATTATAATGCGCCGGACCTCGGCATCAATCTCAACGGCAGTGCTCTCAGAATAATCCTGCTGTTGGGTAAAATCTCTCCCGAGAAAGATCTCTTCCTCTTTCTTGCCGAAGGTCATAGGCCCCAGTTTTTCACTCATCCCCCACTCACAAACCATCCGGTGGGCAAGCTCCGTAGCTTTCTCAATATCGTTGCCCGCGCCGGTCGTCATACGGTTCAGGATCAATTCCTCCGCTACCCGACCGCCGAAGAGAATCGTGAGATTATTGAGCAGGTACTCCTTGGGATAGGTATGCTTTTCGTCAATCGGCAGCTGCTGGGTGAGTCCCAGCGCCATCCCGCGGGGGATAATCGTAACTTTGTGGATCGGGTCGGTGCCAGGGAGGAGCTTGGCAACCAGGGCATGCCCTGCCTCGTGATAAGCGGTGTTGCGCTTTTCCTCTTCGCTGATGATCATGCTCCTCCGTTCAGAGCCCATCATCACCTTATCTTTGGCCAGCTCAAAGTCATGCATCTCGACTTTTTCCTTGTTGTTACGGGCCGCCAAAAGCGCCGCCTCGTTGACCAAATTCTCCAGGTCCGCTCCGGCAAAGCCCGGAGTTCCCCTGGCTAAAACGCTGATGTCGACATCCGAGGCCAAGGGAACCTTACGGGTATGCACCGACAAAATTCCTTCTCTTCCCTTGACATCGGGGCGGTGAACCACGACCCTGCGGTCGAAGCGCCCCGGACGGAGCAGCGCCGGATCCAATACGTCAGGGCGATTGGTCGCGGCAATGAGAATCACTCCCTCGTTGGCCTCAAAACCATCCATCTCGACCAAGAGCTGATTGAGAGTTTGCTCTCGCTCGTCGTGTCCGCCTCCGAGACCGGCTCCTCGATGACGCCCCACCGCGTCGATCTCATCGATAAAGATAATGCACGGGGCATTTTTCTTCCCCTGGACAAAAAGATCTCTCACTCTGGAAGCTCCGACGCCGACAAACATCTCCACGAAGTCCGAGCCGCTGATGCTGTAGAACGGAACCCCGGCCTCGCCGGCAATGGCGCGGGCCATGAGGGTCTTACCCGTACCGGGGGGGCCGACCAGGAGGCATCCTTTGGGAATCCTTCCACCCAATCTGGTAAACTTTTTCGGATCTTTTAAAAATGCGATGATCTCCTGCAATTCATCTTTCGCCTCTTCCGCGCCCGCCACATCGTTGAAGGTCACCTTGGTTTGATTCTCGGTCAGCAGTTTGGCTCGGCTCTTGCCAAAGGACATGGCCTTGCCCCCGCCGACCTGCATCTGGCGCATGAAAAAGATCCATACGCCAATGAGGAGGAGCATGGGAAACCAGTTGACGAAGAGCACCATGTACCATGGAGACTCGTCTTCCGGCTTAGCCGCGATCTTCACATTCTTTTCGCGCAGCGTCTTTACCAGCTCCGGATCATTGGGGGCAAAGGTGCGAAAACGCTCACCGCCCCGATATTTCCCCTGGATGTTGTGGCCCTGGATAGTGACTTCCACGATCTCGCCCCGATCCGCAGCCGCCCAGAAATCGCTAAAGACGATTTCCGGTTCCTTGCCATGCTGCTTGCTAAAAATGTTAAACAGCAGCAGGAAAATAAGCCCCAAAACTAACCACAGGGCGAGATTCTTAGAAAGCTGGTTCAACGCAAACCTCCATTAAGGCCAAAACAGGAAAAAGTTTAACACAGACAAAGAGTTAGTTCAATATACCCAAGGATCCGATCAGCGATCGTAGAACTCCACCCTGATCCTGAGAACTTCCCTGGTTTCAGCTCCGACCTTGGCGACATCGCTCCTGCCGTATCCGGGAATCCAAAGGATCTCGCCCCCGGCCATAAAAAGAGGAAGAGTGGCGCGGACCGCCAATGGAACTTTTTTCTCGATGAAGAGATCTTTAAGTTTTTTATGTCCCTTCATCCCCAACGGCTGGAACCGGTCCCCATGACGAAAATTACGCACCGTCAGAGTCTCCGGAAGAGAGGCCAGGTCGAAGACAGCTTCGAGGCTGTCTCTAGGTCGCGTATCGGGCGAGGAAATGCTCGGCGAACTTTGGACCTTCATACCGGCCTCGGAAATGACCAGCTCCCCTCGGCGCGGGAGATCATAGCTATAACACGCCGGCCTTTGCTTCTTTCTTCTCTTTTCCAGATAAACAGCCCCGTACTGCTTGACCAGCTCCCATCCCCTGCCCAGAGAGAGACGACCCTGCGGCGGACCCGACTCAATAAATCGAAGCGCCTCCTCGACGTCCTGAAACCCGAAGCCCCGAATATCGCCCAGCGTGGCGCCGAGCCATAGGCGGAGAAGCCGCCGCTGCATCGCCCTGTCCAATTGCAGAAAAGAGTCGCGCATGAGATTTTTTTCCCGCAACACGAGCTCGAGATCTTGCCGGGCCATACGGTCCAGAGTTTGGTCTTCTTCGCGCAGAATATCAGCCAAATGGGCAAGCCGCTCATCGACTGCGGGATCGAATTTCGCCCTGACTTGAGGCAACAGGCGAAGACGAATCCAGTTGCGCAGCGGGACCGGATCCAGGTTGGTTTTGTCGGTTCGAGATTCCAGCCCCTCCGCCGCGAGAAAATTCACAACCTCTTCTCTTGAGACCTCGATCAAAGGACGCACCAGAATGGCTCCTCCTAAGGCCGGCTCTTTAGTCGGGATCAGCCGCCGCACCGGAGGCATACCGCCCAACCCCCTCTTCCCGCTCCCGCGCATGAGCCACATGAGGAGAGTTTCTACCTGGTCATCTCTCGTGTGCGCCGTAGCAACTTTTTGAATGCCACGCTCTTCCGCCAGGGCGGCGAAAAACCGATACCTTTCATCTCGTCCCATCGCCTCGATATTGCCTTTGCCCCTTTCCGCCCTCGTTCTCGGGAGATTTACTTCTCTGAGATGAAAAGGAAGCGCCAACCTCTCCGCCAACCCGGCAACAAAGAGCGCATCCTGCCGGCTCTCTGCGCCCCGAATTCCGTGTTGGAGATGAGCCATCTCCAGACTCAAGCCCAATTCTCCTTTCAAGCCGGACAACAGATGAAGGAGCGCCACGGAGTCCGGTCCTCCGGAAACGGCTACTAAAACCCTGTCGCCGGACGAGAACATTTCGTATCTTCGGATGGTCTCTCTTACTTTGGACTGAAGATTCGTCATGGACAAAGAAATTTTGCTCGCTTTCCGAACTCAAATCAAGGAGGCCTGAGAGAAAGAGACCTCCTCTTTTAACCGGGGACGAGCTCGGCTTTACACTGGGCTTTCATCCTGGTATTAGATGCAGATCATGAAACTCGCCATCTTCTGCGACTTCGACGACACCATCACGCGGATCAACGTCACGGACACCGTCCTGGAGAGGTTTGCCGATCCGTCGTGGCGCGAGATCCAGGAGGATTGGCTGGCCGGAAAACTGAGCGCCAGGGAAGTGCTCCAGAAACAGATGCCCCTGGTTACGGTCGAGCCTGGGGAACTCGATGCGTTGATTGACTCGGTCGAGGTGGATCCCTTCTTCGGCGAGTTTGCCGTGCTCTGCGCGCAGAACAAGCATGGTCTTTATATTTTAAGCGACGGCTTCGACTATTGGATCCATAAGATTTTGCGCCGCGCCCTTTCGGCCTATAACGGCTCCGCGAAGAATATCCCTGTTTTTGCCTGCGGACTCAATTTTGAAAGAGACAAGGCGGCCATCTCTTTTCCCTACTTCCCTCAGGGGTGCATCCATGGGTGCGCTACCTGCAAGCCGGCCCTCTTTGAGCGGTTGAAGGCGGGGGCGGAGAAGTCCGTGGTCATCGGCGACGGGCTCTCCGATCTCCTTCTCGCCAGGAATGCAGATCTCGTTCTGGCAAAAAACGGCCTGAGGGAGTTTTGCGACAGAGAAGGAATCGCCAGCCACGCCTTCCACGATTTCCGCGACGTCCTTCAAACCATCAAAACGCTAAAAGAGAATTACCATGACTGAAGAAGAGCTGCGAAAACTGGAAGCGGACTATTGCTCCTGGGGCGACGCCGTGCATTCCTCGGAGCCGCCCAAAATCTTCGAGAGCTGCGATGGCTGTTTCCTCTATGATCCGCAGGGAACCCCCTTTCTCGACCTGCAGATGGCCTCGGCTACGGCGAGCTTCGGATATCGGAACAAGCGGCTCAACCAAACCCTCAAGGAACAATTGGACCGCCTCCCCCAGCTCGGCAGCCACTATCTGCACTCGGAGAAGGTCGAGGTCTCCGCCCGTATCGCCCAACTCTGTGAAAAGATTTTACACAAAAAGGGCCGAGTGCAATTTAATGTCGGCGGGTCCGTAGCTGTTGAGGACGCCGTCAAACTGGTGCGCAACCAAACGCACAAGAACGCCGGCTTCGCCTTCATGGGCGGTTACCACGGCCGGACTCTGGGCGCCACAGCGATCACCTCGAGTTACCGATACCGGCGCCGTTACGGCCATTTCGGCGACCGCGCCCATTTCGTTCCCTACCCTTATTGCTTCCGCTGCTTCTATGGCCTCAAGCGGGAGGACTGCGGCCTCTATTGCCTGAAGCAATTCGAAAAGATCTTTGACACCGAATACTACTCGTTTTGGGATTCCAAGGCCGGAGAGTGCGAATTCGGCGCCTTCTACATGGAACCCATCCAGGGGACAGG
>MGRY01000041.1:11758-12220 GCA_001799045.1 Deltaproteobacteria bacterium RIFCSPLOWO2_02_56_12
AATCCCGCCGCGCGAATATTTCGCGAAATTGAAAGAGATACTCGACAGATATAATATACTGTTGGTTGATGATGAGATACAGATGGGGTTCTTCAGGACAGGCAAATTATGGGCGATAGAACATTTTGGCGTAGTTCCGGATATAATGGTATTAGGAAAAGCGTTAACGAACGGCTTGAATCCGATATCCGCTATCTGGGCCAAGGAGAAGCTGATCTCGCCTAAAGTATTCGGACCCGGTTCGACTCATTCGACATTTTCTTCAAATCCTCTCGGGACAGCGGCCGGACTTGAAACGATGAAACTGATCGAAGAGGAAGGCTTTGCGGTAAAAGTTCCGAAGAAGGGCGAATATTTTGTGTCTCGCTTGAGACAGCTTAGAAGCAGGTATCCCGAGATCGGCGATGTCGACGGCCTCGGCCTTGCCTTAAGGGTAGAAATCTGCCGGAAGGACGGTTATAC
>MGRY01000042.1:0-7473 GCA_001799045.1 Deltaproteobacteria bacterium RIFCSPLOWO2_02_56_12
GTTCCTGGATGTTTGTGCCCGGGCACAGGCAGCGGATGATTGATAAAGGGCTGGAACTCAATACCGATGTCATCATGCTGGATATCGAAGACGGGGTGGCGCCGAGCGAAAAAGACACGGCGCGAAAGCTCATTAGCGAAGCTCTGGGCCGCGCGCGGCTGCCGAGCTGTCCGGCCCGTTTTGTGCGCATCAACGCCATCGGTCATCCACGCATGGACGCGGACCTGGAAGCGGTCGTGCGTCCGGGTCTCGACGGTTTGGTATTGCCCAAAGTGGAGACTGCGGCGGATGTTCTCAAAGTAGAAGCGATCCTGAACCAGCGTGAGCCCGCGCTGAACATCGAACGCGGCAGTGTGAAGCTCCTGGTCGCTATCGAGAGCCCGCAGGGGCTTCTTAATGCCGCGGCGATTGCGGCTTGTTCTGCGCGCGTCATCGGGTTGATGTTCGGGGCGGAAGACTTTGGCCGGGAGCTTGGACTGCCGACGTCGCGCGAAGGCGAGGCGCGCGACATGCTCTATGCCCGCTCTGCCATGGTGGTGGCCGCGGCTTCCGCCCATGTCCAGGCGGTGGACGGGGTGTGGGTGGATTTGAAAGACACCGAAGGGCTGTGGAATTTCGCCCGGCAGTCGCGCCGTCTGGGTTTTTCCGGCATGTCCTTGATTCACCCGTCGCAGATCGATCCGATCAATAGCGTCTTCAGCCCGACCCCGGAAGAGATCAACTACGCCCAGCAAGTGGTCAAGGCCTACGAGGAGGCGGTCGCTCGGGGTGACGGCTCCATCTCTCTTGGGGGACAGTTGATTGACCGGCCGATCGTCGAACGCGCCCGCCGCACGCTCGAGATGGCGAAGATGTTGGAAAGAAGAGCGTATTGATAGAAAAGGGCTACTAAGGCATGGACTCAAAGCGGCAAACTCGCTCCTTACAACACATCCGTCACTTCACGGCGGCCAATCCGGGATACCTGACGCTCCAGGGAACCAACCAGTATCTCCTGGGCCGGGAGGAGATTACCGTCATCGACGTCGCCCTTCCCGGGGCGGAAAACATCGACGGGATCCTCGAGCAGGTCGAGCGTATGGGGGGAAAGAGAATCGAAAAGATTCTCCTGACCCATATTCATAGAGACCACTGCGGTGGGGCGCTGGCGCTCAAGAAGCGCGCCGGGGCGAAGCTGGGTATTTCTAACTTGCGCGCTGGATACCTGGGCGGGGAAGATTTTACTTACGCGAGCGGCGACCGGATTCCTTATGACGGCGGGGAGTTGACCGTCGTTCATACGCCGGGACATGAGTCCAGCCACTGCTGTTTCTACCAGCCTCGGCAGGAAATCCTCTTTACGGGCGACCATATTCTCGGCCAGGGGACTACGGTGATCCCGCCGCCGGATGGGGACATGGAGTCGTACATAAAATCGCTGGAGAAGCTGCTTGAGCTAAGGATTCGTCTGCTGCTGCCAGGCCATGGCCCGGCGATTCATGACCCCTATGGAAAGATCCGGGAATACATTGAACACCGACTGATGCGCGAGCAAGAGGTCCTTGAGTCTTTACGGAAAGGCGTTCATACGATCCCGTCCATCGCGGCCAGGATCTACACCGAACTTGCCGCGCCTCTCGTGCCCTTTTCCCAGCTCTCTGTCGAGGCCCACCTGGTCAAGTTGGCCAAGGAGCGACGAGTGGTTAAGGAAGGGGAGCGCTACTTCTTGACGGAGAAGGCTTGAGGGCTTCTTCCGGCAAGATCAAGCGGCTCTGGCTCGGCTCCCGTCTCCAGGTCGTTCCAGATAGTCCCGGCAATCTCCGCCGAGCGAGGCGCCGGGATGCCGTCTAAGAAAAGGACAAAGTGGTCTTTGATTTGGAGAAGCAGCGAGCGATTGCTTTTTGGCGGGGATATTAGAACGTCGACGCCTGATTGTGAGGACTCCAGAGAAAAACCATGGCGTCGCTCAAGCGCTCTTCGATAACTCCCATAGAACTCCCTGGCCTTTTCCCGATTGTCCCAGGCCGTGACCCAACCCAGCACCAGCTCTTCTCCTTGCCGGAAGGCTAGAAGGCTATCTCCACCCCATCCGGCGGCAGCTTGCCTGGCCTCTCCCTGGGATAGGGTCTGGCTCAAAAGGCTCTGGATCAGAAACTCGCCGAGGGTCTCGTCCATGATCATTTTACCTCTGAAAGGGCGGATCAAACCCCAGGGCGTAATCCGGACAGGGTCGTGCCTCTTAACGTAATACTTCTCCGGATGGAGGATCTGCGCGGTGGAGAGAGGGGGATGCTGAAAAAGGGAGTTGACCCCCTCCCAGCCTTTGACGGCATAGGCCCATGAGACAAACTCGCCTCCCTGAAGGTATTGAAAGGCTACCTCTTGGCGCAAGAGTTCCGGGAAGCGGGAAAGCTCCTTGTCTATTTGAGCCGGCAAACCTCTGAGACCTCTCAACCCGTTGACGATTTTCTGTCTGTTTTCTTGAGGAGCGCCCATGAGGTGGGCTAGCGTTACCAGGAGGGCGTCTCCCTCTCTCAAGGCACGCAGGGTCAGTCTCGAGTCCCCGGTGTTTCTATTCCTGATTTTTTCCTCCCAATTAAAATGTTGCTCTTGCAGGATATGGGTAAGCGCCTGGACGAGCAGGATTTGTTTGGTCGCGTCCTCACGCGTCGGGGACGAGCCCGGGAAGGTGAGGCCTGGCTTCCAGGGCCCCTTCGGCAGAAAAATGGTTTTTCCACGGGAGTCCTGGTGCATGCCTTGATAGAAAAGGCGCAGATCCAGTAGGGTCTTGGCCAGATCGGTAGCCTCGGGCAGCAGGCCTAAACGGGCGTATACCCGTGCCGTCTGTTGAAGATTTTCCTGGCCGTACTCTTCCCAAAGGGATTTTTCCAGAATGGCTCGAATCGCCTCTATCGATGTGGTTTCCAGATAGACCTCGCGCTGAAAAGAGAGTCCCCTGATGCGAGCGACCCTCTGTTTGAGTTCCTCAAAAGAGAGAGAGGAAGGCGAGGAGATCTCGAAGCCCGTCTCTGCGCAGCCGGATAGAAGCAAACAAAAACTCAAAAGGGACCACTGCGCAAAAGACCGTCTCCTGCGCACCGCCTATTTCTCCATGATGATGATGGGGAAGCCCTTGCGCGCCAATTGCTGGGCGTGTCCTTCGGCATCGCGGCGATTGGAAAAGGTTCCCAGTTGAACCCGATAATAGATGGTGTCCTTGCCGTGAACCGGGACGATCGAGACCTCAGAAGCCTGCGAATAAATTTTGAGCAACTGCTCCTTTAGTCTCTGGGCGTTATCGAGATCGATAAAAGAGCCGGCCTGGAGGGTATAATCCAGGCTCTGACGGATGGTGTGGATTTTGTAAGGGCCGCTGTCGATCACTTCAATGCGCACCGGGATCGTTCCCGGGCCGATCATCCCCAGCGTTCTCGCCGCACCATAAGAGAGGTCAAGGATTCTCCCTTTGGCGAACGGCCCGCGGTCGTTGATGGTGACCTCGGTGGATCTTCCGTTATCCAGGTCGGTAACCATGACGCGCGTGCCAAGCGGCAGGGTTTGATGGGCCGCGGTCAGTTCGTTCTGATTGTAGATCACCCCGCTGGCTGTAGGCCGGCCATGAAACCCCGGCCCGTACCACGAAGCGATTCCCGTCTGGCTGGCGCCGCTCTCGGCTGAAGGGGGAGCGGGCACCTTGACCTTCGTCGGAGGTAAAGAACAGGCGACGAAGGAAAGGTTAAAGGAGATGAGCAGAACGGCGATGCTTCGGATCATCAGGCATCTTATTATACAGAAGTGGGGGATAGGACGAAAGGGGGACTTTCCTTCGAAGTTAGGCCCTTGGTCCGGGCAGGGTTCGAGGAGAAAGGCCTTATGCAGAGCGCTTTTTAACCTAAGAGCGAATCTGCCCCATAGTCGGCGTAAGGGTTAACGTTCTTCTCCGCCGCTCCGGAACCGCGATTCTATCTCTGGCAGGAACCAGCGTTCCAAAGACAAGGTCCGCCAGAGGCAAGACTACGTTTAGGTTGTTATAGTGTCGCTTGTGGTGCATGTGGTGATGGGAGTCAAGCCAGGAAAACCATGCCGTCTTCTCAATCCAACGTTCCTTCGGCACATGCATGCAGAAATGGAGATACTCGTAAAGGAAGTAATAGAGGCCGAGGGCCGCCATCCCGCCAAAGAAAATGTTCATCTGGAGAAGATCCTGGATCCAAAGAAGCAAGGGGACATGCAGACCGAGAATCAGGGGCGCGTTCCACCAAGCGAAGCGAACCTTTTTGAGATCCTCGTCGTGCGTGAGGAAATAGGTCGGCCCCGAACGGAAGATACCGTGGTGGATCAAGGCATGGGACTTAAATGGATACGACCAGATGGGCTGGTGCATCAAAAACCGGTGCAGAACCCATTCGAAAAAACTGGCGTAAAAAAAAAGAGATATAAACCCGGCAACCTCGGTAAAATGAAATGTCATTTTTCCCTTTCGCTTCTCCTGCAAAAATTACTGCATGCTGAGCCCGCAGCACAATGAGGCATTAATAAAATAAAAAGGGGAGCGAACCGACCCGTCGCTCCCCCTTTTTATGACTATTTCAAAACGATCAGACTACCAGCGGTTATTACGCCCGCCGCCACCGCCACTCCGACCCCCCCCACCGCTACCGCCCCCGCCGTCGCGTCTGGCCATAGGTTTGGCCTCATTGACGACCAGGGTGCGTCCGTCCAGCTGGGTCCCGTTCAAGGCCTCGATCGCCTTTTGGGCCTCGGACCCGGAACCCATCTCCACGAAGCCGAAGCCCCGTGACTGACCGGTGAATTTATCCGCGATCACCTTGGCCGATTCGACGGTCCCGTGAGCTGCGAATAGTTCTTGCAGTTGCCCTTCCGTTGCTGAATAAGGCAATCCGCCAACATACAATTTATTACCCATGTTCTCCTCCTTAATGAGAGAATGTTGATGTCTTTTACCCTGGGAAGCTGACCACTAATGGGAGCAGAACATGGGGAACGTAAAGACTGGAACCACGCTCTGGTCGGTTTATCCTTTTTAGGTATCGTTTCGCAAGGGGAGACTGATTGGGCCTTCACCGTTTTCTTTTCCTCTTTCAGAAGGCCGTATACTGAAGAAGAAATTTGACTATACGTTGATTTTAACCTTGTGTCAACCCATCCTGCCCTTTTTCTGTAAGGATAGTTTTCGGGCTAAACGCTTTCGCTGCTTCAGGCATCGAGGCTGCTCGCCCGCACCCCGGCAGTCCAGGCAGGATGGGCAAATCCATCCCCCGCACTCGCAGCGACCCCCGGGTTTGTCTGCGAAGCCGGGCTTGGTCTTAAAAGATAAATGACAATGAGGACAGATGACCGCTGCGGCCCCTTCCAGAATTTCTAAATCCTCAGCGGGCGCGATCCGCCGCATCGGTTCCCCCTTAATAACCACACGATATTGGAACGTCTGCTTGGTGTTGAGCCTATCCAACATTGCTCCGCCCGCCGTGAAGCACGTCTTAATCTCAGTGATGCCGTCTATCCGCCCTTCATAGCCTGTCACCTTATGCCGGATCAGTGTGCCGTCTTGCAGTTTGACTTGAACTGGGGTTTCTGACATATCGCCCTCCCTCACTCAAAATAAAAAGCCTCCGGCTCGTTTAAAGCTCAGAGGCTCGCCAAAGTAGAAATCAGCCCTAAAAGAACAACCTTAGTCTAGCACTCTCAGCCCGGGTGAGCAACCGGACGGATTGTATCACCGGTTTCTATTCGTCTTTTGGCTGAGGTCCAGGGATGATCCCGGCTATATCCGGATCCTCTCCTGGAAGCGGTTTTCCAACGTCTGCCCTCTCGCTCCTTCGTTCCATCCGTTGTGCGGCCTTCTTTTTCCGCTTCTCCTGCCGCGCCACTTCTTTCTGGCGTTTCTTAAAAGTCTCGTTTCCCATAGGCTCTCCTCGTCTTAGCTGTCGGTTGCCGTGATGGCCTTAAGGACGGTCATTCTCCGTGGGTGGCGGAGCTTTCTTAGGGCCGTGGCTTCAATTTGGCGAATTCTTTCACGCGTGACACCGAAAATTTTTCCCGTTTCCTCTAGCGTATAATCCGTTTTCTCTCTAATGCCAAAACGCATGCGGACGATCTTTTCTTCCCTGGGGGTAAGAGTCGCAAGGATTCTTCGCGTCTCCTCCTGAAAGTGAGAGTCCATAACCGCCTTCTCAGGGTCAAGAGAGTGTTCATCCTTGACTAAGTCTTCCAGACGTCCCTCCTCACCGTCGCCTATGGGCATTTCGAGAGAAAGCGGTTCTTTTACCAGGTTGAGGATCATCTGCACCTTTTCTACCGTTATATCCATTTGAGCGGCAATCTCCTCGAGAGTAGGGCGCCGGTTAAATCGGCGGTTGAGGTAACGCACGGTTTGAGTAAATTTGTTAGCTATGTCGACCATATGGACCGGGATACGGATAGTGCGAGAGTGATCTGAAAGAGCCCGGGTGATGGCCTGGCGTATCCACCAGGTTGCGTAAGTCGAAAACCTAAAACCGAAGTGGTAATTGAATTTTTCCACGGCCCTCATAAGGCCGATGTTGCCTTCCTGGATTAGATCGAGAAGCTGGAGACCCCGGCCGCAGTACTTTTTCGCAATCGCCACAACCAGACGGAGATTAGCCTCGACAAAGCTATTCTTCGTCAAAGCGACCTGGGCCTTTTTTTCCAGGATGGCCCCGACCCTTCGCCCAATTTCCTCGGCAGGCATGCCTATCTCTTTCTCGATGGTTCGAATCGCCGCCCTTTCTTGTCTTCCCTGGATTTTTTGTTCCAGCTCTTGGAGCTTCTCAAGGGTCCGTTTATGACCTGCAAAAATAATTTCAATTTGCCCGCGGTTAAGCTGGAGGCTCTTGATGGCAGCGGCAATTTTCTCCCTCTGGCGGATGAGTTTCTTACCGAGCTGCTTCCGGCGCTCTGCGGTCGTGCGCTTGTCCAGTTGCCTGGCCGTGCGTTCATAACTCCAGGCGAGAAGCTGGAGCTTTCTCATTTGTGTCCGGAAACGGGCTTTGAGGATTGTTTCATCCGCCAAGGGGGCCGCCGGGGTCTCGTCCGGGTCATTGACAACATCGGGTATGTTTACCAGCCCGGCAGCGACTTTTTTTCCCAGGTCAAGCGCGAGACGGAGCCCGAGAGGCGAAGACAGGATCTCTGCGTTGATTTGTGCTTCACCCTCCGCGATTTTTTGGGCTAGTTTTAATTCTTCTTCGCGGCTCAAGAGGGGGATGGATCCCAGCTCCTGGAGATAAAGCAAAACAGGGTTTTTTGTCTTCTCTGAGGATTTATTTTCGAAGTCAGTGTCCGCCTCGTCCTCATCCGACATCTCCTCAACCGGACTCTCCGGATCGACCAGTTGATCGGGGTCCCAGCCGGCTTCATGAGTCTGCTCCCGGGATGCGATATCCGAGAGATCCCCCACCTCCTGCAGTAAAAGGTTGGGTTCTCCCCGATCACTGAGATTATCGTGACTCA
>MGRY01000042.1:7480-9455 GCA_001799045.1 Deltaproteobacteria bacterium RIFCSPLOWO2_02_56_12
CCGATCACTGAGATTATCGTGACTCATCTTGTTATTGCGACCGGGAGAGGGATTGCCCCCTCCAATGATGTTACGACTATCCATTTCAACCCCCCCGGTTGGCATGTATAGAGGGTTGAGTATTGTAGGTTTACTCGAAGAATTTCAGTTAACCTCGGGGGGAAACCCTATGTTTTTGATTGGATGCTTACAATAGATTAATTAACTTAGTTTGTCAAGTTAAATCTTTACAGGGTTGCCAATAAATAGTATAGATAACTGTATTTGGTTAATTGGAGACAAGAGACGCCATGAATATTGCTGGGTTGATTAAACGTCGGCTCGAGGAATTAGGCTGCGAACAGAAAGATTTGGCTGCTGCTGCCCAGGTCACGGAGTCTTATATCTCACAGTTGCTGACCGGAAAGAAGTCGCTTCCCGCACACAATCGGTCGGACATTTATGGAAAGATCGGGGCCTTTTTGAAACTCTCGCCCGGGGAGCTGGCAAAGCTGGCTGAGATGCAACGCAGGGAAGAACTGAATAGAAAGATCAAAGAACCTGCCCAACCGTTGTATCAGGAGGTCCGGGAGCTTATTCTGCGGAAATGTAAATCCGAGAAGGCAAAACAAATTCGCCTTATTTTCGAAAAGGAGCCCTTCGGCGAGATCGAGCGTCTCATCACGCAAAAGCTTCTGGGCGTAGCCAAGGGAGTGGCCAAGGAGGAATGGAAAAACGAGGCTTGGCTCCGCGTGGTCGCTCGGCTCAACCACAGAAGTTACGAGGAGGTGCAGGCGACCGTTCTGGAGTTCCTGGAAGCCGATATTTTCAGCCTATCGGTACAAAACTTCGTCTATTTCCTGGACCCGCTCATTGAATCCTGGGACATCGATCTTGTGACCTTTGGGATGAAGATCGTTTTGGCCCCAGAACTGGGCCGTGAACGGATGAAACAGTTTGAGTTTGTCGAAAGGGAGCTTGAACCGGCGGCAGCTGAAGAGCCCGGGCTCGGCGAGTTCCTTCAGAATGCCTCCCTGAGCGGAGACGTTACTCAAGAAGAGCTGGTATTTCTCAAGCGCTTGAGATTTAGAAATAAAAGTCCCAGCGCGCTTTATTACTACCGGGAGTTACAAAACCTGAGAGATCCCCTCCATTTCCGGGCCCAGGGATCGAGGTGAGGAAAGCTATGTCTGGTCGATCGGGATAGATAGAGGAAAAACGGATAAGGGAGATGCCGCATGTATGACCTAGATAAACGATTGTTTGTCGGTGTAAAGATCTCGACGAAATTACAGAACGAATTGGACCACTGTGCCCGTGACACCGAGCGCTATTTTAAGGAGGACAAGGTGGAATATCTCCAGGTTGTCACCCTGGGGGAGGAAAGGCTGATCGGAAGGTTCCTACAAGACGGGTTTCCCGTTAATGATATTGACAATGTCAGCCGCAATATCCGCAGCATCGTCCAACTCGTAGCGCCACGATACCGGGTAGAGGACAGCTCCATTCAGATTTACGCTGACTGCACGGTCCGGTCTGTTAGAGAGAGTTAACCAGCGTCAATCAAGGTGCGCGGCGCTCGAAGCAGGGGAAACCGTTTACCCGGAAACTGGATTGTGGTAGCTTAATCGACATTAAGAGGAGTTTTGCCCTTATGTCAGGCCATTCCAAGTGGAGTTCCATTAAACACAAAAAGGCTGCCAAGGACGCCAAAAAGGGGAAGCTGTTTACCAAGCTGATCAAAGAGATCACGGTTGCTGCCCGTACAGGTGGAGGCGACATCAACGCCAATCCGCGCCTGCGCACGGCAGTCCTGGCTGCCAAGGCCGGGAGTATGCCCGGCGATAACATCGAGCGGGCGATCAAGAAAGGCACCGGCGATCTCGAAGGCGTTTCATACGAAGAGATTCATTACGAAGGGTACGGACCGGGGGGAGCGGCGATCATGGTGCAGGTGCTGACGGATAATAAGAACCGCACCGTTCAGGAGATCCGC
>MGRY01000042.1:9473-10116 GCA_001799045.1 Deltaproteobacteria bacterium RIFCSPLOWO2_02_56_12
TAATAAGAACCGCACCGTTCAGGAGATCCGCCATATCTTCACGAGGCACGGAGGGAATCTGGGCGAGAGCGGCTGTGTGGCATGGATGTTCGACAAGAAGGGTTTGATGACGGTCGATAAGGGAAAAATTGATGAGGATCAGTTGATTAGCCTCGCCCTGGACGCCGGCGCCGAGGATGTGCGCGAGGAGGAGGGTCTCTTCGAGATCGTGACGCGTCCGGAAGAATTTGAAAAGGTAAGAGAGCGCCTGCAACGGCAAAATGTGCCCGTTGCAGGCGGCCAGGTCACGATGGTCCCTAAGAATACCGTGGCGCTCGATGGCCAGTCCGCCGAGCAGATTCTCAAGCTTACCGAGGAGCTCGAGGATCATGACGACGTGCAAAGCGTATCAGCTAACTTTGATATTCCTGACGAGCTTCTAGAGAAGGCCAGTTGACCCCGATCCGAGCAAAGGGGCAGAGTGAGGTTTGCTATACGCGGTGAGGTCACTGTGTGCATTGAGAAAAATCAGACTGTAGTCAAAATTGGGGATCGGGGTTGATGGGTATCCGACCGGGTTGCAATCTTGGGGCCGGGTTGTCAAAGGAGAACCAGAGAATCCTGGGAATTGACCCCGGAACGGTCGCTACGGGTTGGGGGATTG
>MGRY01000043.1 GCA_001799045.1 Deltaproteobacteria bacterium RIFCSPLOWO2_02_56_12
CCGCTGAAAAACCCCCTATCAAGCCGGTCTGTCATTCTGAGCAAAGCGAAGAATCTCGTGTTTTCCAAGACTTGAGACCCTTCACTTCGTTCAGGGTGACATTCAGGGGCCATTCTTCAGCAGAATCGTAACTATTCCCTGACCCCGTCTAGGGAGACTCCCTCGAAGCGAACGGAGTTGCCTGCCTCTATCCCCTTTTGCCGGGAGAGGCCGCCTTGGACCTCAAGGACAAATCGGCTGGGAGCTGATACGGATTGCGAAGTTGTCGAGAAAGGGACAGCCTGGTGAATAATCCCTACTATCCTCAAGTCGCTGCCGATAAAGATCATATCTAAAGGAAGAGGCGTATTCTTCATCCAAAAGGATTGAACCCCTTCAAAGGGGAATAGAAACAGCATTCCCTGGTCTTCCCCTAGCTCACGCCGATATTGTAGTCCCAGCTCTCTCTTTGCCGGCGTGTCGGCAACCTCCACCTTGAGCACAAGCTCCTTGCCGCTCTTTGTCGAGATAATGACACGGGGCGAGGAATAGCACGCAAGAAGACCCATCCATAAAGAGAGAAGAAAAATAATCCCCAGCCGCTTGCTCCCGGTACGGTTCATGCCGCTATCTCCTTGAAAATAACTCTAATATGACATATGGCAAATATTGTCACCTCTCAACATGATAACCCCTTTTCTCCTCACTTTGGTTTTACTCGTCGGCGTAGGCCTTTTCAGTTATACCCTTTACCGCCGTTTTATTCTCCTCCAGGCGGCGCCACCCGATTACCGCTTTGACCGGATTGGAGAGAGAATTAAGGGCGTCCTGGTTTACGCCTTTGGCCAAAAAAAATTCTTGCTCGGCGAGCAGCCCGCGGGCTTAATGCACTTCTTAATTTTTTGGGGTTTCATGGTCGTCTCGGCGCGCACCCTCTCGCTTTTCGCTCAGGGCTACGATCCCAAATTTTATTTTCCCGGACTCCACCCGGATGGGCTGGGAGGACCCTATCTCCTGCTTAAAGACCTGGTAGAGGCCGGAGTGATAGCGGCCGTGCTGATCGCGCTCTATCGCTGGCTGCTCTCCCATCCCGCTCGACTTTACGGTTTCAAACCGGCCGAGAGTAAACTCGCCGGCCAGTCGCACTGGGAAGCCCTGGTCATCCTCTTCTTGATCTTTGGCTTGATGGTGACGGACTTCCTCTACGACGCAGCCCGCTTCGCCATAGAGTCCGACCCCTTGATTCTCAGCGAGAAAAGGTGGGCCGTTATCGGCAGCGCCGCGGGCTCTCTCATGAGCCGGATCGACCCCGACGCTGCTAAAATAGTCGGCGCTCTCTCCTGGTGGGCGCACATCCTTATCATCCTTACCTTCTTAAATTTGCTGCCGCGCTCGAAGCACTTCCACATCATTACGTCGATTCCCAACGTCTTTTTCCGCAAGCTGGAGCCGGCGGGGGCTCTACGCTTCATGGACCTGGAAAAATCCGAAAGCTATGGAACCTCGCGCATCGATCAATTCACCTGGAAGCAGGTTCTGGACATGTACAGTTGCACCGAGTGCGGGCGTTGTTCCTCAGCCTGTCCGGCCACGGCCAGCGGCAAACCTCTCGCCCCGCGCCAGCTCCTGCTCGATCTTCGTGATTACCTCTATAGCCGGGAAAACGAGCTCCTCCAGAAAAAAGTCGGGGGCCAAGACGGCGCAAACATCGTGGGCGAAACTCTCATTCACGACGACGTTCTCTGGTCTTGCACCACATGCCGCGCCTGTGAGGAGGCCTGCCCGGTCCTCATCGAGTATGTGGACAAGATCGTGGATATGCGGCGCCACCTGGTTCAGGAAGAGGCCCGTTTTCCGTCCGAGCTGAATCGCACCTTCAAAGGGATGGAGACCCAGAGCAACCCGTGGGGCATCAGCCAGGAAGATCGCGACGCGTGGGCTCAAGGGATCGAGGTGCCGCGGATCTCGGAACATCCCGACGCGGAATTTCTCTATTACGTCGGCTGTGCGGGAGCTTTTGACGACCGCAGCAAAAAAACTACCCTGGCAACGGTCAAGATCCTCAAAAAGGCGGGGGTAAAATTTGCCATTCTGGGGAAAGAAGAGCTCTGCAACGGCGAGACCGCACGCAGGATCGGCAACGAGTATCTCTTCCAGACGATGGCGCGGAGCCTCATCGAAGTCTTGGAAAAGTACGGCGTCAAAAAGATTCTCACCAATTGCCCGCACTGTTTTAACACGCTAAAAAACGAGTACCCCCAGTTCGGGGGAAACTACGAAGTCATACACGCCGCCCAATTTGTCCAGCAACTCATCCGGGAAGGAAAAATCGCCCTGGCGCAGGAGCTCCCCGGCAAAGTGACTTACCACGACTCCTGCTATTATGGCCGCTACAACCAGGTCTATGACGCGCCACGCGAGGTGATCCGGGGGATACCGGGGACCGAGCTCCAGGAGATGAAGCACTGCCGCCACGATGCGATGTGCTGCGGCGCGGGCGGAGGTTGGATGTGGATGGAAGAGCCGAAGGACAAAAGAGTCAATTACATCAGAGTTCAGCAGGCGCTCGACACCAACCCCGACATCATCGCCGTCTCCTGTCCCTACTGCATGACTATGATGGAAGACGGTCTCAAGGCCAAGGGAATGGATGAAAAGGTTAAGACGTTGGACGTGATGGAGCTGGTGGAGCGGGCGATGAAATGACAGTTCTGAGTTCTGAGTTTTGGGTTCTGAGTTGTCAGGACTTCAACTAACTAAAAACTCAGGACTAAGAACTCAAAACTATTTTTAGCCGTGGTATCCCAGACGCTTGGACAGCTCGCCCCCGCCCTTGAGGATCAACGGAACGACCTCTTTCTGAATCTTGTCATGGGTTAAACGGTGCGCAGGCCCGGTCACCGCCAGGCTGCCGACCAACGTTCTGGTGTAATCATGGACCGGTACTGCAACGGCTATCACTTCTTCCATAAATTCCCCTTGCTCCAGCGCATAACCAGCTTCGCCGACTTCCTTAACCTTTTCCAGAAGAAAGCGGCGATCAACGATTGTTTTATCGGTATAACGGTCGAGTTTCTCAGGCAGACTCTGATTCAAGCCTTCCTCGGAGTCAAAGGCCAGGAAAATTTTTCCCGGAGCGGTACAGTGCAGAGGAAGAGTTGTCCCGAGAAACGAGACCACGCGGACAGCGCTCCGGGCTTCAACAAAGTCCAGCGGCACGATTGCCGTCCCTTTCCTTATAGCGACAAAGGAGCTCTCCTTAGCGGTCTTGACCAACTCCTCCAGAGTCGATTTGGCCTGGAGGAGAAAACCCATCTGCTGCACATAGGTTTGACCCAGCTGGAGGCATTTCAGCCCTAATCGGTAGTTCTCAGTGGACTTATTTTGTTCGATATATCCGCGCGCTTCAAGGGTCGCGAGAAGACGGAAAACGTTGTTTTTGTGGAGCTTTAATCTTTTGCTCAATTCGGTCACGCCAATCTCATCTGCGCTCCCGTAAAACTGCTCCAGAACATCAAGTGAGTGGGACACCGATTGAATAACGTAATTTGATTTTTCTCGCCGCACCATACCCCCTCCTGTAAAATTGCCTTGACCTTTAAAGCCAGAGGCTCAACTGAGGTATTAGCAAAAAACCGTTTTATTCTATCCCGGGGGATGGAGAGTTGTCAATTAGAACTTATTCGGGACTTTTTCCCAGTCCTTCAGGAATTTTTCAACCCCGATATCGGTCAAAGGGTGCTGGGCCAGTTGCTTGATTACCGCGAACGGGATGGTAGCCACATGCGCCCCCATGAGGGCGGCAGTCAGAACATGGATGGGATGGCGAATACTCGCGACCAGGACCTCGGTGGTAAACTTATAGTTGGCATAAATCTTCACGATCTGCCCGATCACTTCCATGCCGCTCTGGGAGATGTCATCCAGGCGACCGACGAACGGGCTGACATAGGCGGCTCCCGCCTTGGCGGCGAGAAGCGCCTGGACCGGGGAAAAACACAGCGTCACGTTGGTCTTGATTCCCCGTTCCCCGAGGAGCCTCACGGCTTTTAACCCTTCGGTGGTCAGGGGCACTTTGACTACCACATTCTTTCCATAGCGCGCCAGATCTTCTCCCTCCCGCGCCATTCCCGCCGCGTCGCGGCTGACCGTTTCCAGGCTTACCGGTCCGGCTACCAGCGAACAGATTTCACCGACGACCTCACTGAACCCCCGCCCGGTCTTGGCGATCAGCGAAGGATTCGTGGTCACGCCATCGATAAGGCCGAGGCTATGAGCTTCCCGGATCTCTTGAACCTCCGCACTATCGATGAAAAACTTCATAGCGTCACCTCCAGATTTTCTATATCTAGCACCGTTCATAGAATTTTCCAATAAAATTTAAACGGCACATCCGACCTGCCGGGCCAAGAAGCGAGCATAACTAGGCGCGAGCCCCGAAGCGACTGAGGCGTACTTGAACCAGTACGCCGCAGGGAGACCAAGGGGCGATAAACGAAGTTAGGCGAAGCTAATTGGCCCGGCACTATTCCGCTTGACCTTCTCAAGTGATCATGTGTAAAGATTGAAGCAATTATGAAAGTCGGCTCCAAGGGATATTACGGCCTTCTGGCGATGGCCGATCTGGTGCAGAATTATAAAGGACATCAGCCTGTTCAGGTAAAGGAGATAGCCCGGCGGCAAAAAATCCCGGAGGAGTATCTGGGGCAGATCATGGTCCTGCTCAAACGCGCTAATCTGGTGCACGGGACAAGAGGTCCTGGCGGGGGTTACTACCTGGCCCGACCTGCCGATAATATCAACGTGAGCGAGGTGTTAAAGATTCTTGAAGGGCCGCTGATTGCGGCCGATCTGAAGAGTCAGAGAAACCGTTTGTTGGGCTCGACCGTCCCCCGCCGTCTCATCGAGAACTGGATCAAGGCGATGGAGGCATCGGAAAAGATCCTTGAGGAGGTGACTCTGGCAGACCTCTGCCGGCCTGAGGACAGGGCCCAGATGTATTATATCTAAAGAAGCTATCTGATATTTCCCTTGACAGCATTTTTCCTCTTGCCCCCTCCCCCCAAGATCGCCTAAAATCACCACACGCCCCCGGTTCGCCGCCGGTTTTCTTGTTGATTCTAAGCGATGATCACCGAAGCTGACACCTGCAGAAAATATGTCTTGCCAAAGCTTTATACAGCGGGCTGGAATGACGACCAGATCAGCGAGCAGAAGAGCTTCACGGACGGACGAATCGTGCCTGTGGGAGAAAAGGCGCGCAGGCGATACCCAAAACGCGCCGATTATCTGTTGCGTTACACTCGTGACCTCACGATTGCCGTCGTGGAAGCCAAGGCCACCTATAAACTGCCTGGCGATGGGCTCCAGCAAGCCAAAGAGTACGCTCAGATGCTGGGACTCAACTTTGCCTACTCTACCAACGGCCACGGCATTATCGAGTTCGATTTCATTGTTGGCAAAGAGCAGCAGATAAGCGCCTTTCCGACTCCTGAGGAACTCTGGCGACGCCTCCGTGCGGGAGCGGGACTTGACGACGACCAGATCGCTAGCCAGGCACTGACACCGTCTGATACATCGATCGGCAAAGGCCATCGCTACTATCAGGAAATCGCGATCAACCGAACGGTTCAAGCTATCCTTAAAGGGGATAAACGAGTTCTCCTCACGATGGCTACAGGCACCGGCAAGACGGTGGTTGCTTTTCAGATCTGCTGGAAGCTCTGGAGCATGCGCTGGAACCGCACCGGCGAGCATCGCCGGCCAAAGATTCTTTACCTGGCGGACCGCAACATTTTAATCGATGATCCCAAAGACAAGATCTTCGCTCCTTTTGGCGATGCGCGCTGGAAGATCGAAAACGGCGAGGTCAACAAAGGGCGCGAAATGTATTTTGCCATCTACCAGGCCATCGCCAAGGATGAGAGGCGTCCAGGTCTCTATAAGGAATCTGGTCCTGACTTTTTCGATCTCATTGTTGTGGATGAGTGCCATCGTGGCAGCGCGCAAGACGACAGCAACTGGCGTGATATCCTCAAGTTCTTTGAGCCTGCTTATCAACTTGGGATGACAGCAACGCCGCTTCGCAAAGATAACCGGAACACCTACCGTTACTTTGGTAATCCCCTCTACACTTACAGTTTGCGGCAGGGAATCGAGGATGGCTTTCTCGCGCCTTATAAGGTTCACCGGGTCGTTACACAGTGGGACGCAACAGGTTGGCGACCGTCTCAAGAAGACCTGGACCGATACGGCCGAAAGATTCCCGACGCGGAATACCGCACACAGGATTTCGAGCGGGTTGTGGCTCTACGCGCTCGCACGGAAGCCATCGCCCGTCACCTGACAGCGTTTCTGAAAAAGGTCGACCGGTTTGGCAAAACCATCGTCTTCTGCGTAGATCAAGAGCATGCGGATGAGATGAGGCGCGCCCTCAACAACCTCAACAGCGACCTGGCACAGCGTTACCCGGATTATGTCTGCCGGATTACTTCCGAGGAAGGAGACATAGGGCGCGGGCATCTCAGCAAATTTCAGGAGTTGGAGACTCTAACGCCGACGATTGTCACCACTTCACAACTCCTTACCACCGGCGTCGATGTTCCTACCTGCAAGAACATCGTTATTGCTCGGGTCATCAACTCTATGGTGGAGTTCAAGCAGATTATCGGCCGGGGAACCCGAGTCCGCGATGACTACGGTAAGTTTTTCTTCAACATCCTGGATTACACCGGTAGTGCCACCCGGCTCTTCGCCGATCCGGAATTCGACGGCGAGCCGGTGTTGATTTCCGAAGAGGAGATTGACAGCAAAGGCGAGACTACGTCGCAGACTTACAAAGAGGTTGGCGAGGAAAGCGGCGATATCCAGGAAGAGAGAGACGTCAGGCCCGTCATAAGTGATGATTTCGAGGGTCAACGGCGCAAGTATTACTTCGACGGCGGACAGGTCGAGATCGTGGCCCACCTCGTTTACGACCTGGACCCGGATGGCAAGCAGCTCCGGGTAATCAAGTTTACAGACTATGCCGCGGAAAAGGTTCGAACCCTGTGTCCTACGCTCATTGACTTAAGGAAGCGTTGGGCCGATCCGGACCTTCGGGCAGAAGTCATTAGCCACTTGCAGGAGCGGGGAATTGATTTTGACGAGTTGCGAACCGCTTCGGGGCAACCCGGCGCCGACCCTTTTGATTTGCTCTGCCACGTTGCCTTTGGCGCTCCCGTTCGTAGCCGCCGCGAGCGCGCCGACAAGCTTCGCAAAGAGGAGAAGGCTTTCTTCGTGAAATATTCCCCTCAGGCTAGAGCCGTTTTGAATGACCTTCTTGAGAAGTATGCCGAACACGGCACGGCTCAATTTGCCATCCCCGACGTTCTTAAGGTTCCGCCGATTTCAGCGCACGGCAACGTGATCGAAATCGCCCAATTCTTTGGCGGCCCGGAGAAGCTAAAGGAGTCGGTGAACGAGTTACAGACGCTTTTATATGCCGCATAGCGCATTCGTTGATCCAAATCCTTATATAGACTGTAAGTTTCTTGTAGGGGTTGAAGGCTTTTTAGCATAAAACTTAAAGTAACTTTAAGGATTTAGCTCCTAACCATTATAGACTTGCAAAAACCTTAAATTTAA
>MGRY01000044.1 GCA_001799045.1 Deltaproteobacteria bacterium RIFCSPLOWO2_02_56_12
CAAGCAAGTCCCGGAGGGGTCGCTACGGGAGGCCGCGGAGCGAAGGGATAGGGGGTCCCTGTGGAAAAATTCGCCGTTAGGGTTACAATGGTATTCATATTCTATGCCTGTTTATCGCCTGATAGACGAACTCATCTTTCCTCCGCCGGATCATGCCGGGCCGGATGGGTTGCTGGCCGTGGGCGGGGACTTGAGCAGCGAGCGGCTCCTGCTCGCCTATAAGCTGGGGATCTTTCCGTGGTACAGCGAGGGACAGCCTATCCTGTGGTGGTCCCCGGATCCCCGCTTGGTGCTGGAACTTGAGAAGTTCCATATCTCTCGCCGTCTCCGCCAAATCCTCAACAAGGGGGTGTTTAAAGTCACGTTTGATAACGCCTTCGAGTCTGTGATCCGAGCGTGCGCTGCTGTCCCGCGCAGAGGACAAGATGGGACCTGGATCACGCCGGAGATGCAGGCGGCCTATATCCGTCTACATGAACTTGGCTTTGCTCACTCCGCCGAGAGCTGGTTTGAAGGAGAATTGGTGGGAGCGATATATGGCGTGTCGCTGGGAAAATGCTTTTTTGGTGAGTCCATGTTCTCGTGCAAATCCAATGCTTCAAAGGTGGCCCTAGCTGTCTTGGTTCGGCAGTTAAAGGCGTGGGGCTTTCATATGATCGATGCTCAGGTGACGACAGAACATCTCCTCAGTCTCGGCGCCAAAGAGATACCCCGGTCCCTTTTTCTCAAACGGCTGGAAAAAGCTCTCGCCTTTCCCGCTAAAAAAGGAAAATGGGATGGTGGCAGTTGATCGTTCCATAGCTTTCGGTGTAGCAAGGATTCTGGCAGGCCAATTCGATGCAGATCTCGTCGTTCGTTTTCTACGCCTTAGCTGCAATCCTCCAGGCATCGGGTTCATCCGGGGCCGCTATGCTGGCGCCCTTTTTCATGAAGGCGCAAGGCTTCTCCACCGCTTTGGTGGGCGTCCCCCTCGTGATCAACGGATTGGGGCGCATCTCTTCTGATCTATTGTCCGGTCTCCTGGCAACCTATTTCAGTGCTTGGTCATTGCTGGTCGTGGCCCTCGCTGTCAGCCTCGCGGCGAGCGTTCTCGGTCTCTTCGTGCGCGATGTCATGCCTCTCTTTCTTGGCATCTGGGCCGTGCTTGGGTTTACTGAGGCGATGTTCGGCCTTTGTCTGCGCAAAACCGCCTTTGATCTATTTCCTCCTTCGCGGCAGGGCCGGGCGCAGGGGCTGGTAGCTTCCGCTGCGGGAATTGGATTCACTCTGGGCCCGGCATTGGGCGGGATAGTCGGAACGCGCTGGGGAGCGGGCGCGCTTTTCTTTCTTTATGCCCTCCCCCAGGTCTTGGCGCTGGTTTTTATTCTGCTCGCCGGCAGACACGGAGTCAGTAAGCCGATTGCAGCCGGCTCCCGACCTTTGTGGAGCGAGGCGAGAACGCTTTTGCGCCGGCCGCCGTTCCTGGCAGCCTGCCTGGCCATGTTCCAGGCCTTCTTGTTCCTGGGTGGAGTTACTCGGGTGGCCTTTCCCTTTCTGGCTGTGGCCGGCCGTGGCTTGAGCCTTCATGTGGTTGGGACCATTGTTGGGATCTCCCGCCTGACCGATACCTTTGGCCGGCTGATCGGGGGATGGCTTTGCGACCGGATAGGCACCGCGCGCGTGATTCTGGCCGGAGTGCTGATCGGCGTGCCGATGTTTCTCCTGGAATCCTACGGCACCGGTTTCCTTGGCCTGCTTATTCCGCTTTCACTGATGACTATGGGTTTTGGCTTCACCAACGTAGGCTCCATAACGTGCGCTTTGGAATCGGCCGGCAAAGAGACCAAAGGGGTTGGTCTCGGCCTTGCCCGCGCCTCGAACTCGGCAGGAACCATCCTGGGACCCCTCTTGGCTGGATTGCTGATCGAGGGATTTGGCTACGAAGGCGGATTCTTCGCTATGGCGCTGATCTCGCTCGCGGGTTTTTTTCTCGTCTGGTATCTGTTCCGCCGCCCTGCCGGGCTTTCCTAGATCATCCAACTTGTCCCCACGGGAGGGCGGTGGTATAGGGCTCTTAGGGACGGGAGCATTCTATGACGCTTTACGACATCGTTATTCATGGCGGCAGATTGATCGACGGCACGGGTAATCCCTGGTTCTACGGCGACATTGCGATCAAGGACGGAAAGATCGCGAGTATCGGAAAAATGAACCCCGCTTCAGGCAACCGGGCCATTTCCGCCAAGGGGCTGGTGGTGACCCCCGGATACATCGACATGCACACTCACAGCGATCAGCCGCTGATCGCTGATGGCAATGCCGAGAGCAAGGTGCGCCAGGGGGTGACTCTGGACATTATCGGTGAGAGCCAATCTGTCGCCCCGCTTGCGGGACCCGTTTTGGAGGAGTACCGCGTCGAGCATAGACGACGCAACGGCATTGAGACTGATTGGAGCACTTTTACCGGCTATTTTGAACGCGTGATGAAGGGGGGTATTGCGATCAATGTCGCCTCCGGAGTTTCTCCCCAACAGGTCAAGCAGGTAGTGGTTGGCTATAAGGAGCGGCCCGCTACCCGTGAAGAGCAGGAAAAGATGAACCGCCTGGTTGCCCAGGCTATGGAAGAGGGCGCTTTGGGTCTCACTGCCGCGTGGCATGCGAAAGGACCGGAAAATCCGCATGAGGTGGTCGAGATGGCCAAGGTGGTAAAGGGCTACGGCGGTTACTACGGAGTTCATCTGGGCAGCGAAGGTTTCGATATCTTTGAAGAGCTGGAAAAGGCGATCCGGGTTGCCCGGGAAGCAGAGATCCCAGTGCACATCTACCATCTCAAGATGCGGGCCAAGAGCAACTGGGGTCGCGTGCGCGAGGTCATTCAGCAGATCGAGGAGGCGCGCCGGGAGGGACTGGAGATCACTGCCAACCAGTATCCCTACACTGCTATGCAGCATCCCTGGCGCAGGCTCTTTCCCCGCTGGGTGCAGAACGCTCCCTGGAGTGAGACCATCCCCCGGTTTAAGGATCCGGCCTTCCGCGAGCGGGTTATCGCTGATCCGGAGTTCGACCAGTACATCAATGAGCATGGTGGTTGGGAGGGTGTTGTCGCATCCCGCTTTGATACGCCCGCTTTAAAAGCGTTCGAGGGAAAGAGCATCGCGCAGATCGCTGAGATTCGGGGGCGGGATCCGGTGGCCACCTGCTTTGATCTTATCTTCGAAGAGGGGACCTTTATCTACGGAGTTCACCACACCATGTCTGAGGAAGACGTCAAAACTGTCATGAGAGTTCCCTGGGTCTCGATAGGATCGGACGGCAGCGCCCTGAATCTGAACTATCCGGGCAAGCCGCACCCGCGCAGTTTCGGCACCAATCCCAGAGTCCTGGGAAAATATACGCGCGAGGAAAAAGTCCTTGCCTTGGAAGAGGCAGTCCGTAAGATGACTTCTCTGCCGGCACAGGTCCTGGGGCTAAAAGATCGCGGCCTTCTCAGAGAAGGCCATTGGGCCGACATTGTTGTGCTGGATCCGGATGCTGTCGCCGATAGGGCTACCTACGAGGACCCCAAGCAGTATCCCAAAGGGATCAACTATGTCCTGGTGAACGGAGCGATCGTGATCGAAAACGGAGACCACACCGGCGCCAGGCCCGGAAGAGTCATCTATGGGCCGGGAAAGCGCGACTAGTTATTCGTTACTCGTCTATTCGTGTATTCGTTCAAATAACCATTAACGAGTAACCAATAACGATTAACGAATCGTGGAGAGATTGCTCTTATTGACAGCCATAGCCGGATTGGCTAGCGTCGGTAGGCGATAAGAGGTTCAGGTGAAAAAACAAGAGATCATTGAAAAGCATCGAAAGTATCTCTTTTCCTGCGTCGCCAACTACTACGAAGAGCCGCTGGTGGTTGAACACGCCAAAGGGAGCTGTGTTTACGACATTGAGGGCAGGGAGTACCTCGACTTCTTCGGCGGCATCGTGACCATCAGCGTCGGCCATTGCAACGAGAAGGTCACCGGGGCAATTCAGCAACAGACCAACAAGCTCCAGCATCTCTCCACCCTCTATCCGAACGAGCCCCACGTTCGCCTGGCGGAGAAGCTGGCCGAGATCACCCCGGGGCGGCTGCAGAAATCGTTCTTCACCAACAGCGGGACCGAGGCGAACGAGACCGCGGTTTTAGTCGCCCAGCTCCACACCAAATGCCAGGATGTCATCGCGCTGCGTCACAGCTACAGCGGCCGCTCCCACTTGGCCATGAGTCTGACCGCCAACTCCGCCTGGCGCCTCAACCTTACTCCGGTGCCCGGCATCCACCACATCCCCAACGCCTACTGCTACCGCTGTCCCTTCGGCCTCACCTATCCGAGCTGCAATCTCAAATGCGCGAAAGACATCGAGGAGGCGATTCAGACGGCCACCACCGGCCGCATCGCCGCCTTTCTCGCCGAGCCGATTCAAGGGATCGGCGGCATCATTACGCCCCCTAGGGAGTATTTTAAGGAGGTCGTCGCGATCGTGCGCAAGTACGGCGGACTCTTTATCTGCGACGAGGTGCAAACCGGTTGGGGCAGGACCGGCGGAAAGATGTTTGGCATAGAGCACTGGGGTGTAGAGCCGGACATCATGACCTTTGCCAAGGGGATGGCTAACGGCGTCCCGATCGGGGCGACCATCGCCACGCCGGAGGTTGCTGACAGCATGAAGGGCATGTCGATCTCGACCTTCGGCGGAAACCCGGTGACCAGTGCTGCGTCTCTGGCAACCATACAGGTTATCGAAGAAGAGAATCTCGTCGAAAACGCGCGTGTGATGGGACAGCGGTTGAGGGAGGGGCTGGAGGCGCTGAAACAGAAGTATCCCCTCATTGGGGATGTTCGGGGCATGGGGTTGATGCAGGGATTGGAGCTCGTGGGGGAAAATAAGCGGCCGGATGCCGGGGCGGTAAAGAGACTCTTCGAACGAACCAAGGCGAACGGACTCCTGATCGGCAGGGGAGGCCTGATGGGTAATGTCATCCGCATCGCTCCGCCTCTCAATGTCACCAGGGATCACATCGACCAGGCGCTCAAAACGCTTGATCAATCCTTCGCGCAGATCGGACTATGACTCTATGAAAAGCGGTTAAAGGGTTGAAGGGAAGCTATCCGTCTTGGATTGCTTGTGCTGTCGTTGATTCTCCGCCGGTTCCCGATGGCTGTCTCTCGGATCGCCTCATGGTTTTTCTCAGGATTACGGTACGATGTTGAGACGTAGATTCATCGGGGCGATTCCCGTTCTTTTGGGCATCTCGCTGCTGGTTTTTTTTCTCATGCACATTGCTCCGGGCGATCCCATCAGTCTGCTTTTGGGGGACGACGCTACCGAGGCCGAGATTCAGCGTACGCGCCACGAGTGGGGACTGGATCAGCCGATTCTGGTGCAGTACTGGGAGTTTCTCTCACATGCGGTGAGGGGAGACTTCGGCAAATCGCTCAAGTTCGGCGAGCCGGTTACGAAACTGGTCTTTGAGCGATTGCCCGCTACCTGTGAACTCGCTCTGTCCAGCCTCCTAGTCGCCATCCTTATCTCGATTCCTATAGGGGTCTACTCCGCCATCAAGCACGACTCGCTTTTGGATCATGCGGGGATGGGCTTGGCCTTGGTGGGAGTCTCCCTTCCTAATTTTTGGCTTGGGATCATGCTGATCTATTTCCTGGGCGGGCAGTTCAACCTCTTTCCGGTCGCCGGCAGGATCGAGTATGGGATCCAGCTCGAGACCATCACCCGTCTCTATCTGGTGGATAGCCTGATCACGGGAAATTTTCCCGCCTTCTGGAGCGCTGTCCAGCATCTCTTCATGCCGGCGATCACTCTGGGGACGAGTCTGGCCGCCATCGTCACCCGGATCACCCGCTCCAGCATTCTGGAAGTGATGCGCCAGGATTACATCACGACAGCCAGGGCCAAAGGGCTAAGCGAAAGGGCCGTGATTTGGCGTCACATTCTGCGCAATGCCATGATTACGATCATTACGATTCTCGGTCTTCAACTGGGGGCGCTTCTCAACGGCGCTGTCATCACCGAAACCGTCTTCTCTTTTCCTGGAATCGGCGATCTGCTCATCCAAGCCATCTCTGTCAGAGATTACAAGCTGGCCCAAGGGCTGATCTTTTTCTTTGCCATGATGTACTTCGCGGTCAATCTGCTGGTCGATCTGCTTTACATGCTGGTGGACCCGAGGATCAAACTCTAATGGCTCGGATGCGCTACTTAAAGATTTGGGTGGGCGGGGCGATTCTTTTGCTGTTGCTGGTTTGCGGCTTGGTGGCGCCTTTTCTAGCGCCTTATGACCCGCAGGAGCAAAGGCTTGAGCATCGGCTGCAGCCTCCCAGTCGGGGGATCCAGGGATCCGACCCTCATTGGCTTGGCACCGATAACCTGGGTCGCGACATCTTGAGCAGGATCATTTACGGCTCACGGATTTCTCTTCTCGTGGGAGCTACCACGGTAGTCCTTGCCGGCTTCATGGGATGTTTTCTCGGCGCGCTGGCGGGCTATTTCGGCGACCTCACGGACGAGGTCATCAGTAAAATCAGCGAAATTTTTCTCGCCTTTCCTTTTCTGCTCCTCGCGATAGCCCTGATGGCCTTTCTCGGGCAGGGGCTGCTAAACCTCATCTTGGCGCTGATGCTGACCCGCTGGGTGCAGTACTGCCGCGTGGTGCGGGGCGAGGTGCTCTCTCTCAAAGAGCGCGATTTTGTTGTCGCCGCTCGCGCCCTGGGTGGGAGGGATTTCTATATACTTTTCAGGCACGTTGTTCCCAATACGCTTGCCAGCGTCACGGTTATCGCGACCTTTGCCATGGCGATTGTCATCATCGCCGAGGCGAGCCTGAGTTTTCTTGGCCTGGGGGTGCCGCCGAGCATCCCCACTTGGGGCTCGATGCTCAGCGAGGGACGCAGTTACATGTATCGCGCCCCATGGTTGACGATCTTTCCCGGAATCGCTATCTTCGTAACCGTCTTTGGCATTAATCTTTTAGGAGACGGCCTGCGCGACATTTTGGATCCGAAATTAAGAGGACAACGATAGAAAACAAGGGGGGTTTTATGGCAAGAGAAAAATCGGCAATGAATCGCAGGCAGTTTCTCAAACAAAGCGCAGCTTTCGGTTTAGGCTCCCTGATGGCGCCGGCGTTTGCGCGGCAGGTTTATGCCGCATCGAAAGACCGGGTGGCTGTCCTTCACAGCGTCTCAGCCGACAGCCTCAATCCCTACGCTCACAGCGCCAGCCCGACCTACGGGATATGGCAGCACATCCTGGAGCCCCTGGTGGAGGTGGACTACGCCAAAAAGGAATTCTACGGTGTGCTGGCCGAGTCGTGGGAGTTTCAGGGAAAGAAGTGGGTATTTCGTCTTAAAAAGGGCATTCGCTTCCACAACGGAGCCGCCTTTACCTCCAAGGACGTGATCTTCTCCATCAACCGCATGAAAACCGACAAGGCGAGCCTGCAGCGATCGAATTTCCGGGATGTGGTAGAGATGCAGGCGCCGGATGACCACACCGTGATCATCGCCACCAAGACGCCCAGCGCTGTTTTTCTCGACCGGCTCCACAACCGATTTATGATAAGCAAGGCGGCGGCAGATAAGTACGGGGATCAGATGGACCAGCACGCGATAGGAACTGGGCCCTACAGGTTTGTGAGTTGGCAGAGGGACGGGAACCTGGTTCTGACCCGAAACGACGATTACTGGGGGCCCAAGCCGGAGATCAAGGAGGTGGTCTACAGGAAAGTCGGAGAAGAGGCCGGGCGCGTTGCGGGACTCCTGGCAGGGCAAGGAGATGTGATCAACAATGTGCCGGTGGATGAGATTCCCCGCTTGGAGAGCCATCCGCGCGTGCGCGTTGAAAAGGTGGCCGGGCTGAGAATGTATTTCCTGGCCATGAATTGCACGTTGAAGCCCTTCGATAATAAGCTTGTCCGCCAGGCCGTTAACTATTGCATCGACCCTCAGGCGATCATCAAATATATCTATGACGGTAACGGCTATATGGTGGACGGCCCCGTCCCGTCTCACGTGATTGGCTATGATCCTAACTTGAAGCGCTATCCTAATGATCCCAAGAAGGCCAGAGAGCTTCTGGCCAAGGCAGGTTTTTCGAATGGGGTTGAGGTGAAGCTCTATTTTTCTCCCGACCGCTATCCTAAGGCGAGGGAGATCTGCCAGGTCATCGCCGATCAGCTCCTCAAGGGCGGCATTAAAACCGAGCCGGTCTCGCAGGAGTTTGTGATCTTCTGGGGGAAAGACGGCGTGAACGGTGGCAAACTCCCCTTCTACTACGTGGGCAGGCCCTTCGTTGATACAGACACATTCTATGATCAGTACTTCCACTCGGGTGTGACAAAGCGAATCGGTTACAGCAATGCTGAGTTCGACCGGCTGATGAAAGAGCAGCAGAGCACAGGGGATCAGAAAAAACGGGTCGCCCTGCTTCAGGAGGCGGGCCGGATCGTGATGGAGGACGCACCCTTTGTTCCTTTATACAACCTGGCGGAGGTATACGGGGTTGCGCGCAACGTTATCTGGAAGGCCCGGCCGGATGAGAAGATCCTCGTCTGGGATATGAAGATTCGATCCTAGGACCTTAAGCGATTACAATAAGGAGGGTTCCTTATGGCTGCCAAGGCAGAAGAAAAGCTCGTCGGCCGGATCACCCACTACTATTCCCATCTAGGCGTAGGCATCATCGAACTCACCGGCGGTGAACTCAAGGTCGGGGATGTGATCCACGTTAGAGGAAAACACACCGACTTCACCCAGAGCGTGGATTCCATTCAGATCGAACACCAGGACGTCCCACGCGCCGAGAAGGGCAAGGTCGTCGGGATCAAGGTCAAGGAAAAAGTCCACGAACACGACCAGGTCTTCCGCGCTCAATCGTCGTAGTGTTCAGGCCGCACGCCGGCCCGTGCAGATTTCTTTTCCGCCTGGTGGCGCTTATCCGCGAGCAGCTTAAGCCTGGCGCGTCGTGAGCGCTTTCTTTTCTGGCGGCGGATCCTCGAAATCTCTTGCGCTTTCGCGGTATGGGCTCCTCTTAGCTTCGCCTCGATTTTGTCCAGCAGGATTCTTCGAGCCAAGAAACGATTGAGAGCCTGTGAGCGCTCTCTTTGGCATTTCACCCGAACGCCCGTGGGTCGATGGTGGAGCACAACACAGGTAGACGACTTGTTGACCTTCTGACCGCCGGCTCCCGAAGAGCGAACAAATTGTTCCTCGATGTCCTGCTCCCGGACACCCAAGGCCTGCATACGGTCTAACAGGGATTTTTCTTTCCCAGGTGAAACTATGTTGAGAGCCATAGTCTAAGATTTTAGCATAGTAAGACTTCCGGAACGAGGGCGACGACAGAGATACTAACATTTCCACGTTTCCGGAATTCCGGAAACGTGATACGTAGGGCGGCGTGGAAGAGGGGAGCTATAGACAGATCAACAAAGAGGGCGTGACGGTTTTGCTTGTCGAGCAAAACGCCCCCATGGCGCTGGCAATCTGCCACCGCGGCTATGTCTTGGAAACCGGAAAGTCAAAGGAAACTTAAACTGACTCGATGAGAACAAAAGACCCCTGTCCGATTTGCTATTTGACCCGGACTCTCTGTATCTGCGACTCGATACCGAGGCTCGATTTCAAAACCAGGGTTTGTCTTATCGTTCACGTGAATGAGCTGAAGCGAAGCAGCAACACAGGCCGGCTCGCGCTAAGAGCGCTCGTGAATAGCAAGATGCGGGTACGAGGGGAAACAAGGGAACCGCTCGATCTGAGTGATCTCCTAACCGATCGGTATCGGACTTTTTTGTTCTACCCCTCCGTTGATGCCGTGGAATTGGATCATGAGCTTGTGGCGCAAGACGGGAGGCCGATTCAACTCCTTGTTCCCGACGGGACCTGGCGCCAGGCGAGGAAAGTTCATTCCCGGCATCGTGAATTGAAGGACGTACCAAGGGTGAAGATCAGCGCTCCGGACATTTCGAAGTTTCATCTTCGCGCGCAACATCGACCGGAAGGGATGGCCACCTTGCAAGCCATCGCCCATGCTCTCGGTGTGATCGAAGGCGATCTCGTGAAGGCTCAGTTGATGAAACTTTATGATGCAAAGGTCGAGCGGACGATGCTTGGGCGCGGCTTGTTGCGTGGCGGCGGCGCAGGTTTCGAGTTGGAGGAAACAACATGACCTTGACCGCCTATAACCACGTTCCTCTGCCTTCTTTTATGTATGGCACGGCTTGGAAAAAAGAGGCCACGACCCAACTGGTGCAATTAGCCGTGGCGTCAGGCTTCACGGCCATCGACACGGCCAATCAACTGATCCATTACCAGGAAGCCCTGGTGGGTGAAGCCCTACAGGCGCTCGAAAAGAAAGGCATCAAACGAGACACCCTGTTTCTCCAAACCAAGTTTACCCCGGTCGGGGGCCAAGGCGGTCGAACCCCCTACGATGCCTCGGCCGATCTCGCCACCCAGGTAAGACAGTCCTTTGACAGATCGTTGACCCATCTAGGCACCGAGTACGTTGACTCCTACGTCTTACACGCGCCCTATTCGCGGCAGGGCTTGGGGGAAGCGGATTGGGAAGTGTGGGCGGCCATGGAAGGGCTCTATCAATCAGGAAAAACCAAAATAATCGGCATCAGCAATGTCACGGCCGGACAACTCACACAGCTGTGCGAACAGGCGAATCATAAACCCATGGTGGTGCAAAACCGGTGTTTTGCCGCGCTCGGATGGGACCAAGAGGTCAGGGAGATTTGCCAAGCCCATGGCATCATCTATCAAGGCTTTTCGCTGTTAACCGCCAATAGAGAAGTCCTTGCCGACCCGGAAATTCAAACGATCGCCAAACGGTTAGGTACCGGTCCCGCGCAGATCATCTTTCGGTTTGCCATGCAGATCGGCATGCTCCCGTTGACCGGAACCACGAGCCGGCAACATATGAAAGAAGACCTCCAGGCCGAACAGCTCGCGCTCTCCACCGAAGAAATCCGGCGGATTGAAACGATCGCGCTGTAAAAAGAAAACCCCGTACCCGTTCCTTCCGTCAAAGCCGCCGTTATTCACCTATGCAAGCCTGACCCTGAAATTCTCCGAAATTTTCAATCACGAGCCACGAACACGATTTTCGTTCCACAAAAATACCATTTGACGCCCCAATTTTTGCGAGTAGAATAGGCGGCTAATTAGCGTGGTTGAGGAGTTGGGGTGGCAATAACGATGCGCGGGCGTGCGGTGTTCCGCGCAACCTATCAAACTAGATCATAAGGAGCGAATACCATGAGCAAAGGACAAGACAGGAAGAAAGACCAGAAAAAGAAACCCCAGAAGAGCCTAATGGAAAAAAGGGCGGCGAAGAAAGCCAAGAAAGAGAACAAAAGATTTTCAGTATAACGCCTGCCCTTATGTAAACTCTACGGTGCGCGGCTCATCGTCGTGGGATGATGATCGCTCCGCTAAGACACATGGAGTTGGGGTCAGGCCTGACTTTTGACTTATCTGCAGTCAGCGCTGAACGTCTAGTTAATCAAACCAATCTTTCTCTTTGAGCTTTCTCGGAAGATAGCTCTTGGTCTTGTCCTCGCTACGCGAGGAATCCCAAATAGCAGATTTCAGATCTCAGATATTTGAATCTGGGATTGGGCATACCCGCCGTCTTCTCGACGGCCAGGTTTTTGAGGCATTGCGAGCTTACCCACGGATAATGGTCGACGGCATTCGCTTGATGTCGACGTCGCGCGGGAGCCCGTGTGTCTTGACACCTCGGTGCGCAATCTGGCAAACCGATGAATGATGAAGCTCCCCAACGGCGACCACGCCGATCTCGGCACGAAGATCGAGGATTATGTGTTGAACCCTCGACATTGGGAGGGGCACCATAAAGCGCGGGTTTTCGAGTCGGTCCTCGGTATTACGCTGGCCAACCCGGAAGGGTTGCGTCAAGCCATTCTTGCGGCAGCCGAGAACTCGGACGAGGCCGAGCCACTCGGGAACAACGGTCATGGTGAGGTTTACGTTCTGCGTTTTCCGCTAGAAACGCAGCGAGGGCGTGCGACGGTTCTGACGGTGTGGATTATCCGAGACAGCGAAGACTTTCCCCGGTTGATAACTTGTTATATACTCTAGACCATGATGGGCGAAATCAAAATGCATGACGTGGTCGCCTTGCTGCAAGATGTGCGAACGAAGCACTTCGAGGGTGGTCAGGCTTTGCTTCTGCGCCGTG
>MGRY01000045.1 GCA_001799045.1 Deltaproteobacteria bacterium RIFCSPLOWO2_02_56_12
CCTGGCGGCGGGCGAGGGCAAGCGCATGAAGTCCGGCCGCCCGAAAGTCGTTCATTCCTTAAGCGGAAAACCCCTGCTCGCCTATGTCCTTGAGACCGCGCGCCGCCTGAAGCCGAAAAAACTTGCGGTTGTCGTAGGACATGGGGCCGAGGAGGTGAAGAAGGAGTGCGGCGATAGTGCCATCACCTGGGTACATCAGGAAAAGCAGCTGGGCACGGGCCACGCGGTGGGCTGTACCGGAAAAATCTTCGAAGGATTCTCCGGAGAAGTCTTGATTTTGAGCGGCGACGTTCCGCTCATCTCGAAAGAGAGCCTGCTCGGGCTGCTGCGCTGCCACCGCGAGCAAAATGCAGTTTTGACATTCGTCAGCGCTTCGTTGGCCGAACCCGCCGGATACGGGCGAGTCCTTCGAGATGACAAAGGCAGTCTGCTTGGGATCGTGGAAGAGCGGGACGCCAGCGAGAAAGAGAAACAGATCAGAGAAATCAACGCGGGCATCTACGCCGCGTCTGCGCGCTTTCTCTTCGACGCGTTGAAGGGGCTGAGTAACCGCAACCAGCAGGGAGAATACTACCTCCCCGATGTCGTGGGAGTTGCACTCAAGAACGGCCAGACTGTCGGGACCGTCCACGCGGAAGATCCGCGGGAGATCCTGGGCATCAACACGAGAGAGGAGCTTGCCTTTATGGAAAGAACGTTGCAGGAGCGAATCAACCGCAAATGGATGGAATCCGGCGTGACCTTCCAAGACCCCCAGACAACCTATATCGAAGAGGGCGTCAGGATCGGCCAAGACACCGTCATCGGACCGAACACCCACCTCTTGGGCCACACGGTCATCGGAGAGCGATGCCGGATTGACGGCAATGCCTATGTAACGAACGCCAAATTAGGCAACCAGGTTCACCTCAGATTTTCCGTGGTCCTGACGGATTGTCGGATCGAGGAGGGCGCGGTGATCGGCCCCTTTGCCCATCTCCGTCCGGGAACGTCGCTCGGGCGCGGCGTGCACATCGGAAACTTTGTGGAAACTAAGGAAGCGACCATCGGCGCGGGCACGAAGGCGAATCACCTTACCTATTTGGGTGATGTCACAGTCGGCCGCGAGACCAACATCGGCGCCGGAACCATCACATGCAATTACGACGGCTTTCAGAAATACCGCAGCGCCATCGGCGACCGCGTACAGGTCGGCAGCGACTCTACGCTGGTGGCCCCGGTTCGCCTCGGCGATGACGTTTATGTGGCTACGGCAACGACGGTGCGCCATGATGTCCCGGCGGGGGGGCTGGTCTACAACGAGCGGAGTGAGAAAGTAAGAGAAGGCTGGACGGAGCAAAAGCGGAAAAAAATGAAGAAGGTTAAAGTCTGATGTGCGGCATCGTCGGATATATAGGCAACCGTGAGGCAGCGCCGCTGCTCTTGGAAAGCCTCAAGAAACTCGAATATCGGGGCTACGATTCGGCCGGGATCGCTGTCCTGAGCAACGGCCAGGTGACCATCCGCCGTTGCCAGGGAAAGCTTGCCAACCTTGAAAAAATCCTGCTCCAGAGACCGGTCCGGGGAAAGATAGGCATTGGCCATACGCGCTGGGCAACTCACGGGAAGCCTTCCGAGACCAACGCCCACCCTCACCGCGCCGGCGAAGTGGTGGTGGTTCATAACGGCATCATCGAGAACTACCTCGAACTCAAGGAGCATTTGCTGAAAAGGGGCGCCAGGATTGAGTCCGAAACCGACTCGGAGATTGTTGCCCATCTGGTTGGCGAGAAAATCCAAAAAGGGATGGACTTTCTCACCGCGGTACAAAAAAGCCTGAAGCAGATTCACGGCTCCTATGCCTTGGCCTTCCTCAACCAAAAAAGCCCTGACCGGCTGATCGTGGCTAAGAATTCGACTCCTATCGTAGTAGGTTGGGGCGAGGGGGAGAGCTTTGTGGCCTCGGATATCCCGGCGCTCCTCGACTATACCCGCAGGGTAACCTTTCTCGAAGATGGCGAGGTGGCCGAGGTAACCGCCGAAGGCTTTCGCATTCTGGATGAAAAAGGGAAAACGATCAGACGGCCCCATAAAGAGATCACCTGGGATGCGGTAGCCGCCCGCAAGGGAGGATACCGTCACTTCATGCTCAAAGAGATTCACGAGCAACCCCGGGCCCTTGCCGACACCTTCCGGGGGCGTATCTCGCTTCGAGAGGGAGAAGTTTCGCTGGAGGGGGTCCATCTCAAGGCGGGCGAGGTCAAACAAATCAAGCGCATCCATCTGGTTGCCTGCGGCACCGCATGGCATGCCGCCCTGGTGGGAAAATTCATGCTGGAGGAGATCGCCAAAATCCCGGCCGAGGTGGACTATGGGTCCGAGTTCCGTTATCGCTCCCCGCTCATCGATTCGCGCTCCCTCCTCCTCCTGATCAGTCAATCGGGAGAGACAGCCGATACCCTGGCGGCGGTGGATATGGGCCGGGCGAAAAAAGCGAAAATCATCTCCGTCTGCAACGTGGTCGATTCCTCCCTGGCACGTAAATCCGACGGGGTGCTGTATACCCACGCCGGGCCGGAGATCAGCGTGGCGAGCACCAAGGCCTTCAGCACACAGCTCACCGCTCTTTACCTGTTAGCCATCGGTCTGGGGCGGTTGAGCGGCCGTCTCAAACGCGCCGATGCGAAACGGCTGCTCCAGGATCTCATGCATCTGCCGCACTGGGTCGAAGAGGCCCTCAGGCTTGAGGGTGAAATGGAAAAGTTGGCGCGGGAACTGTGCGGCGCTGCCGATTTTCTCTATCTGGGGAGAGGGATCAACTACCCGATTGCCCTGGAGGGGGCTCTTAAGCTGAAGGAAATATCTTACATCCACGCCGAGGGATATCCGGCAGGCGAGATGAAGCACGGCCCGATCGCCCTGGTCGATGAAAAGATGCCCGTCGTGGTGCTTTTGCCCAAAGACCGTTATTTTCAGAAAACCTTGGGGAATCTCAAAGAAGTGGAGTCCAGAGAGGGGAAGGTGATTGTGTTGACCGACGAGGGTTCGGGGCCCATTGGAGCAACAGCCTACCGGGTACTCTCCGTTCCCAAGGCATCCCACTTCCTCACTCCCACCGTGCTCACGATCCCGCTTCAGCTCCTCGCTTATTACATCGCCGTCCACCGCGGTACCGACGTGGATCAACCCCGTAATCTGGCAAAGAGCGTTACGGTGGAGTAATGGCCTTTTCCAGAGTCCGCATCTTCAGCGCCTCGAGGACTCTAAGTTCCCTCCGGTTCCGAAATTTCCGTCTCCGCTTTATCGGCGCCGTTGGGGGCGCGATTGTGGACCGGCTCGATCGTCGTCGGCTGCCTCCCGGCCAATGCCATTGGCTTTCTTGCCGTAAACGATCGCTAGGGTTGATCGGTCTCCGGTTTGACGTAAGCCCTGTGGAAGGGAATCTGAATTCCTTCTTTTCTGAAGCGATTGATGATTCTCTTTCTCATTTCGTGTTGGACTAAAAATTGGTCGAAGAATTTCCCTACATGACAAGTAAGGGTAAAGTTCATAGCGAAATCGCCAAATCCGGGAATCAATTGCACAAAGGGTTCGGGATGAGCCAGCAGCCCCTCCACTTCCCCGACGGCCTTTTTCGCCTCATCCAGGAGGATCTCCTCCACCCTTTGAGGATCGGAGTCGTAGGAGACCCCGACGGGAATCAACAAGGCCATCCGCCGCTCCGGCAGGTCAAAGTTTGTGATGATGGTTTGAGCCAGCTTGTTATTGGGGACTACGATGACATTGTTCTGCAGTGTACAGATCTGCGTGGAGCGCCAGCCGATGCGATCCACGAATCCCTCCTGGCCGCCATCCAGCCGAATGTAATGACCCATCTCAATGGGGCGGTCGGTCTTGAGATAGAGTCCGGCAAAAAAGTTCCCTAGAGTATCCTGCAGGGCAATCGCTACAGCCAAGCTGCTGATCCCGAGGGTCGTGATGATCGGGGTCAGAGAGATCCCCAGGTTATCGAGGACAATCATCCCTCCGACGGCGATGAATACAATCTTGGTGAGCATTTCGATGGGTCCCTGGATATTTCCCATCGCTTCATAGCGGGCTTCAATGTTCCGCAGAACCAGCAGGGCCGCCTTGCCTAAAACAAAGATCAAGAGCACAAGGCCCGAGAGGACCAGCACCCGGTCGGCCACGCGCAGGACCTTGGGCGGGAGAGGAACCGCGTCCACCACAATCAAGAGCCCACCCACGATCAGAACCGGAAAGAGGTAGCTCCTGAGAAGCCGGTAAAGCCGGTTATCGGATTCCTTGGAGAGCTCCGGCATGGACCTTTTCAGCACCCAGAGAGTGACCGAGCTGATAAGATAAGCCAAGATGACCGTGGCCAGTAAGAGAAGAGGTAAAACTACCCACGGAGGTATGAAAATCTTGACGCCGAATAAATCCGTCATGGGCTTTTCAGTTTTCCCTCGGTCGGCATGAGGTCGCAAGTCTCCCCTCGAAATCCCTGGGCACACAAGTAAATCTCCGACGAACCTTTACGGGTGGATTCAGGACGAGTCCGCTGAAGCGAGCGGAAGTGGCGCTCGAGCTCTAAGGAGAGGGCTTTCAGTTCTTCGCCCACAAAGGTCTTGACCAGAAAATTCCCTCCCGGCCTGAGAAGACGACAAGCCGCCTGGAGGGCCGAACGGACCAGATCGGCGGAGCGACGGACATCTGCATCGCGGATGCCACTCAGGCGCGGGGAGAGATCGGAAAGAACACAGTCAACCCGGGATCCTAAAAGCCCCGTGATTTTTTCCTGGCATTCCTCAGAAGTGACATCTCCCCGGATAATAAGGATGTTCTCTTCTTTGAAGGGTTCGATGGGCTGGATATCCACTCCCAGGACCCTTCCTGCCGGCCCCGTCAGTCGAGAGGCAACCTGCAGCCAGCCGCCGGGCGCGGAGCCGAGATCGACCACCCGGTCACCCGGCCTTATCAGACGAAATCGCCGGTTGAGTTCTAAAAGCTTGTAAGCCGCGCGTGAGCGATAGCCCTCTTCTTTTGCTCTGCGGTAAAAGACATCCTTAGGTTGGTAAATCATTGCGAGTAGGAGAGGGCGCCGGCAAAAAAAAGCCCAGCCGTCATTTCTCGGCCGGGCTTTTGGATTTCAAAGAGTTCTCCTTCAGGGAGTCGTAATCCTAAACTCTACCCGGCGGTTAACCGCACGCGCCCAGTCCGTTTTCTCCTCGACAATTGGCTTGGACTCTCCGAAGCTGGCGGCCGACATTCGCGCGGGTTCGATCCCAAGCTGCGCCAGCTCTTTCATCACCTTGTCCGCCCGGCGCAGACCGAGCCGCTGGTTGTATTCCTCGCTCCCGACATAATCGGCATGACCTTCAATGACGACGGCAATATCCGACTTTTCTTTCAATTTTTGGGCAGTGAGATAGACCTTACCCTTACCCAGGTCGGTGAGCTCAGTCGAGTTAAAGCGAAAGGCAACATCAGAAAAAACAACCTTCTCGACCTCGACAATCTTGGGGACCTCTTTGAGAACCGCCTTTTCTACAATCACCTCTTTAACGGTTACTGTCTCCGCGATCGGCTCCTTGGGCGCCACCCTCTTGGGAGCTTCCACCATCGTCATAGGCGCCCGTTTGGAAGCGCCAAAATTATAAGCGGGTTGGGGATCGGCAAAAATAGGCGGATGGGGCCGATGGCCGGAAATATGCTCGAGCTCCTTGCTGCCACTTACCAGAGCGTGGAATGGCCTAGTGGTCACCCACTCCAGTAAGACGCCTACCGGATGGATTAGATAGGTCACCACCCTTAGAGGATGGGACTGACTGTCATCGTATTCATCCGCCAGACCCTGCGGCGGTGTTGAGAAGAAAAAGAGCGCAAACCATAACAAGACAGCAAGCAGGCGTAAGATTTTCATAGGCCCCTCCTAACTTCTCTAAAGCTGTTCTATTTTAGATTTTCGTTCTGCCTTTGTCAACCGGCTAGAGGAGGGTGCTAGAGGAGGGTAGAGGAGGGGGGGCAGTCTTGTAAAAATGGGGGTGGTAGTTTAATAAAGACAGATTGATGCCCAATAGTTTTTCATGAACATCCTCCTAGAGAAAAAAGAGCGCACGGCTTCGATAACGCTTGAGCGCCCTCCCCTGAACGTGTTGAACCTCCCGATGTTGCGGGAACTCCAGGCGGCCCTGGATTCAGTGCACAGGGACGAGGCGGTCGATATTCTTGTTATCCGCGGCAGCGGCGAACGCGCCTTCTCCTCGGGGGTTGATGTCAAGGATCACACCCGCGCTAAGGTCCCGGAAATGCTCGAGGTGGTTCACGGCGCGATCCGCAGCCTCCTTTCCCTTCCTCAAATCACTATCGCCCTGGTGCGCGGCGCCTGCCTGGGCGGGGGCTGTGAACTCGCCAGCTCCTGCGATTTCATCCTGGCCTCGGACAATAGTTTTTTTGCTACCCCGGAGATCCAGGTTGGCTGTTATCCTCCGGTTGCCCTGGCCCGCTTTCCCTTGCAAATCGGCTACCGCCGGAGCGCGGAGATGATCCTTACGGGACGCAGCTTCTCGGCACAGGAGGCCGCGGCGATGGGCCTGATTAACCGCGCGGTTCCGGAAAATGAATTGGAACAGGCGCTTGAGGACCTCTTGGAGGAGCTCAAAGGAAAAAGCCGGGCTGTGCGGCGCATTGCCCTTAAGGGATTAAGAGAGAGAGCGCTAAAAGATTTTCCTGCGGACCTCGCCAGATCCGAAGAGCTCTATCTCAAGGAACTCCTGGCAACCGAGGACGTAGAAGAGGGCGTGCAGGCTTTTTTAGAGAAAAGAAAACCCCGTTGGAACCACCGCTAGCGTAATCCCCAACGGTCGCTGATGTCCTCCTAATGGCCGGCTAACTGCTTCTTGATGTTCTCGACAAACTCCTTAAGCATCTGATCGGCTTTTTTCCGGATGATCGGCTGGCCAAACTCACCGATCTTGCCGAGGATGTTAACATCGGTCTCGACTAAAAGTTCGGTCTCTTTGGGGCCAATCTCCTTAAGTTCCATGGTGGTTTTGCCCTTGACCGCCCCGGCGACCATCCGGTCGCTCGCCTCCGCCCTCAGCGCTGCCCGCCAGCTTCCCCGGTCGCGCTGCTCCATAATAATCTTTCCCTGCAGGTTGAGAGAGATAGGACCCACGCGCACTTTCAGAGTCCCCTGGTAGGTGGTGTCGTCGATCTGGCTGACCGTTTCCACTCCGGGAAGCGAGCGGGCCACTTTGGGTACGTCCATTAAAAAGTCCCACAGAGGCTCGCGCGCCATGGGGATCACCGCCCGTTGATTGAACTTCACTTGTTCCTCCTTCTTGACGCCTTTGGACTCCGCCTTGCCTTGCTTTTCTTGGGTAGGTTGTCTAGGGCCATTTCCAGGGCGCGGCGG
>MGRY01000046.1:0-212 GCA_001799045.1 Deltaproteobacteria bacterium RIFCSPLOWO2_02_56_12
GCCTGGCCTGGAGTTATCGGAGCAAGCTTCGCTACCGGCTGGCTAGGAAGGCGGGGGATGAAGCCTAAGGTGTTTACCGCTCCCGGTTGAATATCTACGGTTACAGGAACGGTCGAATAGGTGACGGTCGGCGTATTTGCTGTGGAGCCGTCGATCAAAAAAATCTGGGGACCAGCGACAGAGAGCGGGATGAAGAAATTACCCCCGCCATC
>MGRY01000046.1:276-396 GCA_001799045.1 Deltaproteobacteria bacterium RIFCSPLOWO2_02_56_12
TCATTTTCATCTCGCACCTGTCCGGCCAGCACTGTCTGACCTGGGGCTTGAACTGCCAAGGTTACTGTCGCTGCCCGGGTAACAAGACGCCCCTCAAGCTGAGATGTCGCTCGCACCTCA
>MGRY01000046.1:457-8443 GCA_001799045.1 Deltaproteobacteria bacterium RIFCSPLOWO2_02_56_12
ACGGTTCGATCCCCGCGCTTGTGATCCGCATGGCATACGTAGTGGAGGTTCCCTGCACAGCGCTTCCAACTTCGGGGCTTACAGAGAGGGCAAAATCTTGACGAAGTAGGACAATGAAATCCTCAGCGCTGGTTGCTGTGCCTTTAAGGGTCTCAACGGTGATACGGCCTGTTGTAGCACCAATGGGGACAGTGGTTCTGATGGTCGTCTGAGTGATGCTGGTGATAATGACCTGCACGCCATTGAATCTGACGATAGTCTTTCCTGGAGCCGGGTCGAAGCCCCTTCCCTGGATCGTCACCTCGCTCCCCAACGTCCCGCTACCGGGAGAGAAAGCCGTGATCACGGGACCCAACACCACGGAGAATTCCCTAAAGGCAGGCGTTGGGTCCTCATCGCCAGCAAGATCCCGAGCCCTGACTTCGAAGGTATGTGATCCCTCAGACAGCCCCGTGAATGTTACGGTGGTGTTGGAGGAAAACGCAGACCAGGCTCCTCCGTTCAAGCGCCAGGAAAAAAGCAGGCTTCCAGCGGGCGTCAGGTTATCTGTCCCTACAAACGTGAAAGTAGCGGTAGTCTCGCCAATTTCGCCCAGAGGACCGCTTGTGATCTGGGTATCTGGGGCTGTTAAGTCGACGGTAAAGCTTGTCGAGGCTGAGGTTGAATTTCCTGCGCGGTCAAAGATCGTGACAGTGACGGTGTAAAAACCTTCAGTTAAAGGGGTTAAGGGATTAAGGGTGAAACCAGAAAGGGTAATCTGAGCCTGAGAGGTGACATTGTTTGTGTCTAGCTCGATCACCACTCTGGCTATATCTACGCCCGAGAGGTTGTCGCTGAAGTCAGCCCGGATAACGGGAGTCCGGCTGGCCTGAAAAGATCCACTAAGTGGCTGTAGGTTGCTGATGAGGGGTGGGACACTATCGTGAGTAATGGTGATCTCGGTCGGGGCGCTGGTAAGGCCTTGGCCGGAGTGGGAGGTAGTAAAAACATCAAGGGTGTTTTGCGTGTTGAGTATTAGGTCTAGACTGAAGGCAAAGGCGCCATCTTCGCTTAGAAGCGTTGTGGGGATATCAGAGTTTTTCTGAAAGGCATCGATACGGGATTGAGGATCCGTTGTGCCATGGATGATAAATGAGGCTTGGTTGGTGAAGGAGGGAAAGACCAGAGTGGGCGGTGGCGGAGCGCGAAAACGGATGATACGGCCTTTCTTGTCGCCGTTGTCATCGGCCACATAGAGGTTACCGAGGTGATCTAAAGCTAGACCACGTGGCTTTTCTAGCTTTGAGGCGAAACGGGTAGTGGCTCCATCCTGGGCCACTTTACCAATGGCATCCTTGTGCTTCTTCTGAAGCTCTATCTCCTCCGCACTGACATAGAGGGCACCCAGGGCGTCAAGCACCAGGCCGAAAGGCTTCTTAATCTTATTCTTTGTGATCTTGGATACGGGGCCAGCTCCGCTGCCAGGAAGGATGGGAATCTTGAAGACGGCACTATTTTCTTCCTTCTCTGCCTTCAATCCCTTGGCCGCTGCAAAAAGATTATTCTCATGGACGATAACTCCCTGAAGCCCTTTGAAGCCATCCGCAAAGATTGTGAGTTGACCATGAAGGAGGCGCAAAATGACCTCCCCCTCATCTTCGTCTTCGTCATCCTCGTCTTTATCCTTTACTGACTTTAGCCCTTTGGCCGAGATGTAGACCGTCCCATCTTCTGCCACCGTAACCCAACGCGGCCTCTTCATCCCCTGGGCCAGGGCGGTCTGACTGCCATTCGTCTCCAGCCTAAGTAATCTCCCCGTCTTCTCCTCCACAACCAGCAGCCGGCCCTGGAGATCGAAGGCTAACCCTACAGGCCGCTTAAGATGGGTGATGAAAGAGACGACCTCGGCATCGATGATCTTTAAGACCTCTCCAGCCTTACGGTCTGAGACAAAGACAGGTCCGCTGGGATCTACGACAATCCCTGCGGGCTCCTTGAACCCATTAGCCACCACCTCCACAGCGGCCAAGGCATCGATCTCTGAGAGATCTGAGGAACCAGATGAGAGAGGAAGTTGAAAGTAAAGAACGGGAATTAGAAGGAAAAAAAAGAGCAGAAAAGGAACGCCTTTTCCTACATGCTTCAAAAAGAGACCTCCCCTTGGCGGCAACCAGGAGAAAATAAATCTCAAGTCGAATACTTAGAAACGAGGCGGACTATAATTTTCTAGAGAGGGAATGTCAAGGGAGAGAAATATTATTAGCAAATTTGCAATTTCATCCCCGGATGCTGATCTGCCCTCCGACGGCGCGTGCGATCAGGGCCGTCACAACAACCAGGGCGACGATCATCACCGCCACCACGGTCGCCTTCTCAAATTCCGCGCCCGCGGCAAAATCCAACATCATCAAAGATAGCGTCCTGGACTTGCCCGTCCCCAGGAGCACGACCGTGCTGATGTCGCGCGCCGCAGAGATGAAGCCGACCAGGGCCACGGTGATCAGGGCGGGCAACAGAAGAGGAAAAATAACCCGGCGATAGGTGTAGAACCAGCCTCCCCCGCAGATTCTCGAGGCCTCCTCCAGATCGTTCCCCAGTTGCAGTAGCACGCTCTTGATGAGCTGGGCGCCGAAGGGCATGCTCTTGATCACCATGGCTATCATCAAGATATAGATCGTCCCATAGATCGGCAGAAAGATCTTGGTCTGGAGAAAGGTCCAAAGCAGGGCCACCCCGAGCAGGATCCCGGGTATCGACCAGGGCAGCCAGGAGAGAAAATCCAGAGCCGCTCTACCGGCAAAGCGGCTCTTCACGATGACGTAAGCGATCAAAGAATAAAAGAAAACACCCACGACCCCGGCGCCCATCCCGATCGCGATGGTGTTCCACAGGGAGCGCAAAAGCACGGGGTCGCTTAAGGCCTGGCGCCAGTTGTCCAGTGTCCAAGGGTCTGGGATATTAAAAAAACCGAAGAGCTTCATGAAGGTTCCCATGACTAGAAGAGTGATGGGAATCAAGGTAATGCCCAGGGCTACGAACAAAACCAGGAAGAACGCCGGGTAGCGCCAGCGCCCCAGGTGAGTCGGCCTCACGCTGAAGCCCCGTCCCGTTACCGTCGTATAGATTTTTTTACCTATGTAGAGACGCTGCAACGCCACGAGCAAAAGCAGGACCAGCAGAAAGACCGCGCTTAGCGCCATGGCCGGCGGGAACTGGGGCGGCTCCCAGGTTACCAGCTCATGGATCTTGGTCGAATAGACGTGAAGCCCTATGGGCACTCCCAGAAGGAGTTCGATTTCAAAGGCCTCCAGGGAGCGGATGAGGCCGAGGATCGTCGTCACCAGGATCGCCGGCATCATAACCGGAATCACGATACGGAGGAGAGTGCCCAGAGCGCTGGAGCCGACAATGCGCGAGGCCTCCTCAAGCGCCGCGTCCAAATTACGGAACGCCGGCGTGAGGAGCATAACTTTGATACTGATGCTCCCGCCGAGATGGACCCAAATAATCCCCCAGAACGAATAGATGTTAAAGGGAGGCTCTTTGAACAATCCTAGATTGACGAGACCCAGATTGAGCAGTCCATATTTGGGATCCAGGAGCAGTATCCATCCCATAGTCTCCGGCAGGGCGGGAAGGAAAAAGGATAGCCAGAAGAGGAATTCCAGAGTCCCCTTCATGGGAATATCCGTGCGCGCTATAAGCCAGGCCAGGAAGCCGCCGACGAAGAGGGCGATGGCCTGGCGCGTGATCGCCAGGCTGAAGGTATTCGCCATCGCATCGAGAATCCCCGGACTGGTAAAGGCCTTGCGCCATCCTTCGAGTCCGTAAACGATCGGTTCGCCTGGACGGGCAAGCTGGAAACTGTTGAACACCATCAGGCCCAACGGGGTCAGCACCAGAAAGGCCACCAGCAGAAGCAGCAGGGTCATCAGGAGCAGATTCCAGTTAAACCCCACGGTCAGGGGAAATGTCTTTTCGACGGTCTCAGGTCGGGACATAGAGTCGGCGCTTTCTTAAAAGCCGTATTCTTTCCATCTCCTCTTGAGCGTCTCCGTCATTCCGGGAGAAATGGATGTGCCGAGGGCCGGATAGCGGCTTCCCCCATACTGCTCTTGGGGCTCCAATTCCCAGTTCACCGTCGCGTCGATCAGGACCCGCGTCCATTTTCCATGGCCGTATTTCACCGAGTCTCTCTCAGCGATCGGCACGCTCGGGTCCAGCATGGAGCCGGAGGTGCCGGGGAAAAAAGTAATATCCCCCATGGCCGCATTGACACGGTAGGCCAGGGCCCACTCGACCGCTTCCCAGTCGAAGACGTCGATATCCTCGTCCACGACGATGAGATGCTTGGCGGCATAGTTGGCGATGCTCGATCCCCAGAGGGCGTTGGCCACCTGCTGGGCATGGCCTCGATGAGTCTTGCGGATCTGGATACGCATGATCTCCGGCCATTTTCCTCTCCAGACTCCCATAATATTGGGCACGCCGGCCTGCTCCAGGTATTGCCAGGCGACCGCAGAAAAAGTCGCCGGAGTCCACGAGGCCCCTTCGTTGGTCCTGCCCGGACTGGCCCCGGTAAGACATCCGGTGAAAATCGGATCGCTTCGGTGGGTAATGCATTCCACGCGGATGGTATGCTTCGGCATTCTCCGCCCGCCGTAATAGCCGCCATACTCGCTGAAAGGCCCTTCCAGCTCAAAGCTCTTCGGGTCCGGCGAGATCCGCCCTTCGAGGACAATTTCGGCAGTCGCCGGCACCCAGAGATCACTGGTCTCGCATTTCACCAACTCTACGGGGGAGCCCCTCAGGGAACCCGCCATCTCGTATTCCGGATAGCTCACCGGAGTGGAAGCGACCATAAAAAGCGTCGGCTCCCAGCCCAGGACCACTGCCACCGGCATCTCCTCGCCCCGGCTTTTATACTTGGTAAAATGTTTTCCCCATCCCTGGGTCGCCGCCAGCAAGACACTGATGGTCCGTTTCGTCGAGATCATTCCGCGATAGGTGCCGATGTTGAGGAGATGGCTATCAGGGTCCATCGTGACCACGCTCGCCGAAGTCATGATGTATCTCCCGCCATCCAGAGGATTCCATTTCGGCACCGGGAGCTGGAAAAGATCTACCTCTTCCCCTTTAATGATATTTTCTTTGACCGGGCCTTCCTTCACCTTGCGCGGCGCCAGCGGATTTGAAAAGCGTTCCTTCAATGTCGCGACGATCTCCCGGTAAGATGCTCCCTCGGCTAAACCGAGGATCCGGCAAACCCTCCCCTTGGTCCCCGTACCGTTGGTAAATAGTCGCCGGCAGCCGGTATTTTGGTGATCCTTGATGTTTTCAAACAGCAGCGCCGGTCCGTACTGGCTGGAGACCTCTCGAGTAATCGCGCCGATCTCCTCATCCCAATCCACTTCGGCCCGAATTCGTTTGAGCTCGCTCCTTTCCTCCAGATGGTCGATCCACTGTCGTAAATCCGCAAGAACCATTTTCCTTAATCCAAGAGCTTGCGCGCCAGTGCGGCGGCCGGATCTCGCACTTTGTAGATTCTCTCTTCCGATTGGTTTTCCATCCGGTGGAACTGTTCCAGCGTGAGTCCATCTTTCGCGGCCAGGACGCCAAAATCTTTGGACCATTTCGTCTCCACATCGAGGCGGCGGGTCGGCGCTCCCATGGCTTTGGAAAATATCTCCTGCGCCTCCTTGCCTAAGAACCAGTTGACAAAGACTTTGGTTGCGTCCGGATGGGGAGGATTCTTAATGATCGTTAAGTGGCCGTAGCCGCCGGTCGCGTAAAGTCCCTCCTTGGGTGTGGGGAGAGCGCTTACCGGGAGACCGACCTTCTTGAAGGGTAGAAACTCGGAATAACCGATGCCGAGAGCTATGCCGACCCGTTCCTTGGCCAGATTCTCGGCCAGAAGACGAAGATCCCGGGTGAGAAACAACTTTTGCCCTGCAAGCCTTCTCAGGTATTCCTCCCCCTTGATAAGAAACATGTAGGCCCATATCGAAGCGCCGGAACCCGGGGTGCGCGGATCGCTCAGCCCGATTTTGCCCTTCCACTTGGGATTCAGCAGATCATCGAAGGAGCGAATCTCCTCGGCTTTTAGCAAATTGGAATTGTACCAGAGGCTCGCGGTTTGGTAAGCGGAAGAAGCATAGATAAAGCGCTTCGCGTTATCGACCCAGATATGCCCTCCCCACCATTGCTTCGCGTCCCTCACCTCCGGCAGGATCAGCCACGGCTCCACGGGCTCCAAGACGTTTTCCGGCAGCAGTCCCTTGACGATGGACTCTGTGCCGCCGATGTGGAGATCAAAATAGTGAATCCCAGCCGTGGACTCCTCGACGATTCTGCGGATGATCGCGCCGCCCCGGGCTGGAATAGATTCCATTACGACGCCAAAGCGTTTCGAAAAGGCCTCCTCCAGCCCCTTTCTCAGCTCCGGGCTGGGAGGAATAGAAGCAACTACCCTACCCTCTTTCTTGGCCGCCTCGACCACTCTATCCCAATCCGCGCTGCCCGCCGCTCTCGAAGATTGCGCCAGGGCCGGAGACATCCCCGCGCTCCACAGAAACGCAACGATCGGAACAAATATTCTCTTTATGATCCCGATCCTTTTCACTCGCATTGCCCTCTTACGCTAATCTAAAAGTTTGCGCGCCAACTCCGCCCCCGGCTGGCGCAGCTTGTGAACTTTTTCCTCCGACTGATTCTCCAGCCGGTAATATTGCTCCAATGTCAGCCCATCCTTGGCAGCCAGGACACCGAACTCTTGGAGCCACTTGGTATCGACGTCCAGGCGGCGCGTGCCTTGGCCGATGGCCTTCGAGAAAACCTCCTGTCCCTCTTTGCCCAGGAGCCAGTTGACGAAAACTTTGGTGCCGTTGGGATGCGGCGGGTTCTTCATGATCGTGAGGTGACCGCTTCCGCCGCTCGCGTAGAGTCCCTCGCGCGGAGTCGGGAGCGGCTTAACGGGAAGCCCGGCCTTGATAAACGGGGCCAGCGAGTAATAGGTCAGCCCGGCGACAAAGGCAAGTTTGCCCTTGGCGACGATCTCCGCCAGCACCCGCTGGTCCCGGCTGAGAGCTATCTTCTGGCCGACCAGCCGCTTCAGATAATCCTCCCCTTTGATATGCATCAGATAAGTCCACATCGAGGCGCCGGAGCCCGGGGTTCTGGGGTCCAGCCAGCCTATTTTTCCTTTCCACTTCGGGTGCAAAAAATCATCGAAAGAGCGAATCTCCTCTCCCTTCATCAGATCCGAATTGTACCAGAGCGTCACGGTCTGGTACGCCTGAGAGGCGTAGATATAGCGCTTTGCGTTATCCACCCAAATATGGCCGCCCCACCAGTTTTTCGGATCTTTCACCTCCGGCAGGATCAGGAAGGGCTCAATAGGCTCCAAAATACCCTCGGGGAGAAATCCGGTAACAACGGATTCGCTGCCTCCGACGTGGAGATCAAAATAATGGATTCCGGCCCTGGATTCTTCGATGATCTTTCTGACGATCGACGCTCCTCTAGCGGCGACGGTTTCCACTTCAATCCCGAATCGCTTTTTCAAGCCATCTTCCAATCCTTTGCGCACTTCGGGGCTGGCCGGCACCGAGACGACCACTTTCCCTTCCTTTTTTCCCGCCTCGACGACCTTATCCCATTCCAGTTGCCAGCCCGGCTTGGAGGCTTGCCCGGCAACGGCAGACGGAAGAAAGAGAGAAGCGGCAACGATGAATCCCGCACAAAAGAAAGCAAGGTAATGTCTCATGAGATATCCGGTCCCTATCATTATCATTCTCGGTACATGATGGATGGCATCTGCATCGAGACGGATTCCCTTCTCAGCGCGGCTTCGTAATCCCGCCGGATCTGCGGATCCTCGTCCTCATACTCGATGAGCGTTCCGCCCTCCCGCGTGCTCGTGCGAACCCCTTCCTTATTGAGGGACTTCGCAACGCCCAACAAGTATTTCCCCGACTGGCCGCTGTAACGGAATGCCAGTTGGCGGGC
>MGRY01000046.1:8459-11419 GCA_001799045.1 Deltaproteobacteria bacterium RIFCSPLOWO2_02_56_12
GCTGGTGAACCCATCCGGTAGGCGGACTCACTACGCTCCCTTCCCGCCAATCGACTTTAACAACCTGGTTGCCCCGCATCTGTTGATAGGGCCTCATCCCAGCCTCTTGGGGCCACATCAGGGTATAGCCTTCCGAGCGCAGGATCAGGAGAATAGCCCCCCCCTGGTGGAAGTGAGCTTTGTGATAGCGCCCGACCGGCCATTCGGCGAGATGCCCCACCAGGGTGCTCCCTCCCATATCAAAGCTTGTGATCCGAACGCCGGAACCTTTAGCTTCGGATGGGTCGACGAGCGCGCTTCTAGCATCAGCGATGAAATTGGAATCCCACACCATAAAGCCGCCGCGTTCCGCCCGGCGCGACGAAGTCACAAAATAATCAGGGCGGCCGTCGAACCTCTGGTTAAAATCGTAATCACAACCAAAAATAAAGTCGCCGTCGTGCAGGAGATCGATCATCAGCGGCGCACTGGTCACGGCTAAATAAGTTACCGGGTCACGGCTGCCGTTAATCAACCGATGCCAACTGTTGAGCGGCACCGCAAACAAACTCCCCGCCTGCCACTCGAAATGAACTTTTTTCTGCGCACCCCGGTTGGACCAGACCTCCGTCGATCCGACCCCCTCCAGGATATAGATCAACTCCTCATAAAGATGCCTTTCGGGATTCAACGCCCCCCCGGACGGGATCTCCCCCACATACATCCCGGTAAAACCCTCCATGCCTTTAAGCCGGATAAAAGCGCCCTTCCCCCCCGTTCTTGCCCACGGCCGGCGCGCAATTCCCCTGACATTTTCGACCCCGTATCCCTCCACCACCGGGACACCCTCTTGTCGCAGCCATATTTCGTAGCTGGTCTCCGCCTTCATCGTTTTTTACCCTTAACCCGTCCCTTTCCACCGAGCGGGAAGTAGTCTCCTTCAGTCACTCGGTCAGCCAGCTCGTCATCTTCGTCTTTCCACAACCCCAATGGATATCCATACCAGGGAGTCCGAAGCCGCAAAGGAGATAATCCTTCTTTCCGCCAAATCTCCAGCGCCCGCGCCATAAACGGCTTTTTCGGCAAGCCCACGGGCGGATACGGCCCCTTGCGAGTCGCATCAATCAACATCCCGGAACAACCCACAGGCGGCGGGTACATGCGCTCTGACGGCTTGGTCATCAAAGAAAACGCCGATGGATCGAGCAGCGGCACGCGGCCGGTAATAATTCTCACGTCCCGATGCGGCTGCATGGCGAAGCTCAAAGCCCACATCACCATCTCAGGATCTTTAGGATCGATGTCCTCATCCACTACGATGATTACTTTGTTGCATGGGTCCATCCCGGAGGCGGCCTGTAGCGCCTGTTGGGGCTTGCTTGGATGGCTGTTGCGCATCCGAATCACCCACCAGTTCCATCCCCCTCCCATCTCCGGGCAGCATACCTCAAGCACCTCCGGCAAATTGCAGCTATACTTTAAAAAGTTATAAAGCATCATCTCCCGGCAGGTGCGCGAGATGCCGTTGGACTCGCTCGGCGGCAAACCTACCAGAATCGCCGTAAAAAGCGCGTGCGAGCGGTGCGTAATGGCCTTGACCTTGATAACCTGCCGATGATCTCTCTCGACCATCAGATACCCCGGATAGTCGCTGAAAGGCTCTCCCCGCTCTGTCTCCTCGATAGAAATCTCTCCTTCGATGACAACTTCAGCCTCAGCCGGCACTTCCAGGGGAATCGTTTTGCACCGCACCATCTCAACGGGCCGGCCCCGTATTCCTCCGGCAATCGCCAGCTCGTCGATTCCATAAGGGAGATTCGCCGCCGCCACATAGGCGATATCAGGCAACGTCCCAAGCGCAATCGCCACGGGCAGAGGTTTTTCGCTGCGCCGCGCGCTCGCATGGTGGTAAAGCATGGCATGATGGGTGCGGGCAATGCCGGCGATCATGCGATCCCGAGCCTTGAAGTGGCCGCTGTACATGCCAACGTTACGTATGCCGTCCTGCGGATCTCTTGTAATAAAAGGAGCCGTGACCCGGATTCCTCCGCTGAAACCCGGCTCTTCAACCGGAGCCGGGAGAGAGGTCAACCCGAATTTCTCAAGCTCCCTCCCTTGATGGACCCGCTCCTGCGCCGCGCCGCGCTCCACGGTCGCCGTCTCGATCGGATGCGCCAGGGCATGGCGCCATTTTTCATAGATCTCCGGAGACTCCTTGCATCCCATGCCCAGGGTCAGAATTTCTCGCGAAGCTCCGTACATGCCAGTGATGACTTTCATGTCATAACGGTTCCCTTTGGCATCGGTTACCTTCTCATACAGAAAGGCCTGACGCGCCTCGTCGGATAGGCCGCGATACTGAAGACGCATGAGCGGCATAAGTTCGGTATCCTTATTGACCGCCTTGCGCCAGCGATAGAGCTTGCCGCGCCTCTCAAGCTCTCCGATAAAGGCGCGCAGATCACTGTAGTAGCCGCGCGCCATCAGTTCTCTCTCCTCTCTGGTTTGAAAATCACTACTGCCTCCCACTTAATCCAGCAACTTACTGGCAACTTTCAGTGCCGGCTCCCGAACCTTTTCCAGTCTCTCTTCAGACTGGTTTTCCGCCTCGAGAAACTGCTTCAGAGTCAGGCGGTCCTTCGCCGGAAGAACGCCAACATCTTTTAGCCATTGGGTATCGACATCCAGCCGGCGCGTAGCCTGGCCCATCGCCTTAGTAAAAACCTCCTGTCCCTCTTTGCCGAGAAGCCAGTTGACATAAACTTTGGTCGCGTTCGGATGGGGAGGATTCTTGACAATCGAGAGGTTCCCGCTACCGGCCGTTCCGTAAGTTCCCTCTTTGGGGGAGGGTAGCGGCTTGACAGGCAACCCGGCCCTGAGAAACGGGAGAAAGGTGTAATGGGTAAGACCGATTACCAGCGCGATTTTTCCCTTAGCCAGATTTTCCGCGAGGATCCTCTGGTCCCGGCCGATGAAGAGAT
>MGRY01000047.1 GCA_001799045.1 Deltaproteobacteria bacterium RIFCSPLOWO2_02_56_12
AAACAGGCAGAAGGCAAGAGGCGAGAGGTAACAGGAGGCGGACTAAGATTTCTTTAAATTCTCCAGGAGCTTTGACCGTACCCCAAGGACGGTAAGACCGACCACCTCCTTTTTCTTCTCGTCGTATCGGACGATGACGCCCTGCCCGATGTCCACCCCCGTAGCCTTGCGAGGCTTGCCGATACTCAGGTAGAGCACGTCTCCTTCTTTGTCGTACTCCCAGTCGATCTTCTCTCTCTTTTCTAAAATCTTCACCGCTTCCATAGAACCTCTCTCCAGTCGGCGATTCTTCGGGAAAAATAGGCTGTCACTACAAAGCCATCTGTTTGGCTCAGTTCCTTGTATGCTACCACCAAGTATTTCGATGTTAAAGGCGTGGTCCTATAAAACCTTACGGCCAGCTTTTCCCCGTAATCGCCTTGGAGAATCATTTCCGGCGATTCCACCGTTTCTAGGACTTTCTTCTCTTGGCCTTCTAGTTCGGGGTGTCTCCGACAAATGTGATGCCATCTCTCATCGGTGAGCCTGATCGGCACACGTTCGGTGGAATGAGCAATCAGGACCAATTAGACCTCTTTCTTTTCTCCTCCAAAAAAACTCGGCGAGGGAGACGCAGTCCGGGTAAGGCAAAGATGTGACCGGATCGGGGGACCCAGCCGAAGTTACTTTCGCGTAAAATAAGGCAAATTTACTAAGAAGGCAACAGGCAAGCCCTTCGGGATTTCAGATGACAAATTGCACATCTCACATAAGAAGCAAGAGAGAAGCGAGAGGCAATAGGGGGGAACAGGAGAAAAAGGCAAAAGGCGAACTTGTTATTTTAATCCAAGGCGGCGGCGGAGTTCGGCAGAGGATATGCCGCCTTCCTTTTTCAGTCTGGACCGAGACCGTTCGATAATCGCTAGAAACTTCCGGTTCGCGCTGAGAGATGCCGTTTCTCCATCGGTATTACGAATAGGAACTACCGCAGCAACAGGCTTCCCAGCCTTGGTCACGATAATTGGCCCTTTTTTGGCTTTAAGCGCATACTCCGAAAGGGGCGCTGAAGCTTGTCTTAGCTCAACTTTCTTCATAGCTCTACAATCTCCCTGCCTATTCTCACACGGCTTCCGACTTTTATCCCAACGGCTAATACATATACCCTGGGCTCGCCCTCTTCCTCAACATCATAATACACCCTTAAGCTTCCGATGCGAAGCTCCCTCGGGAGAGTATTCAATAATATAGGCCAACTATCTACAATTCCTTCCCAATGTTCGCCGCCGGAAGTATTTCGTGGATTCTACGAAAATGACGGGGAGGAAGGCAAGACGGAAGTATAACGGATAAAGCCTTTGGGCCCTTTTCCAGCGGTCTGACTACGCCTTATAGACCTTAAGCGGCGCGCATTGGTCCAGCGCGCTGGATATGACATCAATGACTTCGAAGCCATAGGGCAGGAGCCCGTTGAAGTTGACCCCCTTTCCCATTGACAGCGGCTTGCCTTTGGCCCAGTGGCCGGCGTTTCCTGCAATGCCGATTACCTCCGGATGGACACACTCGGTCACGCGCGCTACGGCTCTCACCTTTTTTACGGGAGATTCCAGCCAGATGGGATCTCCATCTTTAATCCCTTTCTTCTGTGCGAGTCTCTTGTTGATGAGAGCGCCGTAGGAGTGGGGAAGTTTCTCACATAGCTCGTTGATCCAGGGGTTGGCATTGCCATGAGCTCCATAGGCGTAGGGTAGCTTGTAGTTGACTCCTACGGCGTCAATCTCCCCCCGGCGCATTTTTTCATAGGATTCGCACGGCCTCCAGTGGGGAAGCGGCTCGTAGTCCGAGAGGTCCCAGGCGAGACCCATCTCTTTCAGAACAGCCCCCAGCTCTTCGCCCCGCTCTATAAAATTCTCCAGATACAATGCTATCCGGGCTTTGATAAAACGACCGGGGTAACGCTCGTCTACCGAGCGAGGCCAAACCAGGACCCCGTTCTCTTTGAACCAATTCCAACCATACTCCGCGCCAAATCGGCTCTTGGCGATTCGATCGCTGACCTCTTCCATGCTGTAGCGCTTGCCCAGCTCCAGGGAGTAGGCAGGTTGAAGCCCCTTTACGTTATTCAAGGCCTGATAAACCTCGTCTAAAATTCCTACTCGCTGGTAGATCTCGGTCATAACCTCGCCAACGCTACGCACCCCCTCGGGCGGCTCAACGACTCCTTGTTGGATCTGGCAGAATCCCACGGCCTCACCGGCAACCGCCGGGAAGGGATAGACGGAACTATCATCAAAGCATCCCTCCTCCATGTAGGTGCGCATGGGAATAACAATGTCATCGAGCTCATGGGTCTCATTGATCTCCACGGCAAAACCCACAACCAGATCAATACTCTTGTACCAGTTTACCACCGCCTGGACGTCGCCCCACCCGGCCATGACCTGATTCCCCGGGCTGTGGATGACCATTTCTATCTTATGGTCAATCCCCCATTTGCCCGGGTCTTTGTAGACCTCCGGCACAAGCGTCCTGGTGTGCGCGGCGACCGGAAAGAGCTCAAAGAGGTCCCACCTTTCGGGACGGGTAGGAGTACGTCCCGGAAAAGCAGTAAAGTGGCCCCCTCCCCGATGGGTCGAGCCGCCGCTCATCAATATCCCGTCCTGTCCGGCTTCCACCCATTTCTTGATAGGGAAGTTACTGGCCGAGTCCGTGCTGTGGATGCTGCCGACGACATTTACGGCCCCCAGAACCACATTGACCATAGCCAGGGCCCAGGTATGATGCCAGGCATGTTTGTGGCCTTGAGGTCCCCTGTCCCAGTCCAGACACACCGGCCGATAGGGGACGTCGACCCCGTCGATTCTTATTGTGGCGCCAATCTGCGCCGCCGCGCCAAACTCCCTGCCAATCCTTCTGAGAGTCTTGGCGGGAATAGAGGTGATCTCTTCAACGCGCTCAGCCGGGTACTCCGCCGCGCGCGCCTTTACGAACTCGAAGGCGGGCTTTGCCTTCTTGCCCTGGGCTTCGACCTCTCCCTCGAGCAAGGGATCGTTCAAGGTCGGGTCATCGTACGTTTTCACTTTGCCATCGCCCTGATCATACAGGAGCGGTTTTCCGGTTGCAGGATCGCGCACAAACTTTCCCTTGGCCCCCACCAGATAGGCTGCATTCGTGAAGTGCTTCAGGTATTCCGCATCAAAGATCCTGGCCTCGTTTAAAAGAACATTGAGCATCCCCATGCCAAACGCCGCATCGGTCCCGGGGCGGATGGGAAGCCATTCGTCAGCTTTGGCGGCGGCGTTGTTCCCTATTGGGTCAACCACCACCAGCTTCAGCCCCCGCTCCCGGGCTTTGGCGCAGTCGGGGACCTGATGATTGAATCCCTCACGGGTCGCCACTCCCATCTGGGTGCCGCAATCAATCAGGTATTTACAGTGGGCAAGATCAGGCTCCTGGTGGAATCCTCCCGCCACCAGGAACTGGATCGAGTGAACAGTCTTGCCGCAACTGGGAGAGACTCCGGTCTGGACATAGGGAGTCCCAAATGCCGGTCGAAGCACGCCCAGCCAGGTAGTAAACTCCTGGGAGCCGCCCCAGGTTTGCAGGTAGAGCTTGCGCGGGTCCTCTTGGTGGATCTTGCGCATCTTGCTGGAGATGGTCTCTATCGCCTCCTCCCATGAGATCTCCTGCCACTTGGGGTCAATGCCGATCCCCTTCTCTGAATTGGTGCGTTTGAGGGGTTTGGTGATGCGGTTCGGGTTGTAGTGGTTCATGATCCCGGATTTACCCTTGGCGCAAATGCGACCCCGGTTTATAGGAGAGTCCGGATTCCCGATCACGTTGACAACCTTATGGTTTTGCATGTGAACCAGCACGCCGCAGCCAACCAGGCACATCCGGCACGTGGTGGGCACCCAGTCGCTTGCCGACGATTCATGTCGTTTGCCACCGGGCCGATAAACGGTCTGCATCTGGGTTTCTCTTCCCTTTAGGCTTGGTATCATATGTCCCGCTATTCCATCTCCAATCTATTATTTATTTTCCATCCAACTAACCGCCCTCGTACGAAGATAGGAGCATTAACTCCACCTTTCCGTCCGTAAGGACCGTTTGATAACCCTCCAGCCTGCCGATCTGCACCCCGTCGATAAAAACCGCCACGTGCGGCTGCAAGGCGCCTGCTTTCGTCAGCGCATGCCTGGCAAAGGCTTCCCCGCACAGGACTGCGAGCTTTTCCCCCAGCGACCGTATCGTGCTCCCCGCGGGAAGCTCAACCTCCACCTCCCGTCTGCCCGCCCAGCGCTTCAACTCGCCCATTAAGAGCACCTTCACGGTTACTATTTCCCGCGGAGGGTTTTCGCTTAGCTGAACTTTTTCCTCAGACCGGATAGCCATAGACGCCTACCCGTAGGATGGTGTCGCGGAGAAGAAAACAACCCACCTGAACGGCAACACACGCCGCCGCGAACACAACCGCCAGGTTTGAACCCGACGCCAACCCGCCTCCAAGTATCAGAGCCACAACTGCCGTCGGCGCCACCAATCCTACCCCCACGACGCCCAGCCAAAAGCTCCAACAGTGCTCCCCCCGCACTAAACGGCGCACCGACTCCCTGGCCGGTATGGTCCCCGTAGACATCCCCCAAACATAAAGCAAAAGCACGAACCCATTGGCTAAGAGTAAGATAAGAAGCGATGGCCAGAAAACCGGACCGGCTACCTGGAGCCCTGCTTCCCCGCCGAGAACAAGGACTATGATCGGTAAAGCAGCCATGCCTCCCAAAAACGAATATCCTATGTATAAAATCGGCAAAAGGGGTGTGTTCCAGAAGGCGATGCTATTCCATGAGGAAAGGACCAGACCGCTGTAGGCCATAAACGCCGCGGCGAAGATCAACACGCTTGCTCGAAGAATGACACCGCTGAATGTGCCTTCGCCCCACGGCAACTCGTTAAACCCGGGCACAGAAGGGAGCAGAACCATAATGCGAAGAAAGACCAGCACCGTGACGATAATAGACCCGCGGGCGATCCAACTGGTGCGGGGTTTTCGGAAGACGTAGAAAAAGGCCCAGCGGGCTCCAGGCCCGAGGTGGTCGAAGAGCGCCGCCAACGATAACAACACTAAAACCAGTCCTATCCACATGCCCCAGAGCGCCACTCTTTCGTCCACCACCCCCAAATCTCGAAGCACCAGTTCGAGAAAAATCAGCCCGGCGCTGGTGCCGGCGCCATAGAGGTAAAAGGCCACCTTCCAGTCCCAATGGCGCTGCTCCTGGAAATCGATGATAAACTTCGTGTCGGTAAGTCCTTTACTCATCGTTATCGGCCTCCTCCAACTGTGCCGCCCCCTTTACCCGTAAGGTAAAAAAGGCTCGGGTTCGTGCCGAGCTCCTGCCGAGGCTGGAAATGTTTCTTCTGCCTGAGCAGGGAGTTTACCCGGCTCTCCGGATCATCCAGATCTCCATAGTTCAGCGCGTCCGCAGGGCAAGACTCCACACAGGCGGGAGGACGCCCTTCGTCTATACGATGGTAGCAGAAATGGCACTTCTGGGCGGTGCCCTTTTTAAACTTGGAGTATTTCTCCTCTTCGTACGGCACAAGCTCTTTCCCAAAGTAACCGTCTTCTCCGTCCCAACGATAGGGGACATAGTAGGGACAGGCTGTCATGCAGGCCATCGTGCCGATGCACACGTCCTGATCTACCGCGACAATCCCGTCCGCCCGCTTCACGATAGCGCCTGTTGGGCACGCCGTGAGGCAAGGAGGATTGGCGCAATGGTTACATCGAACCGGCGTAAAGGTCCGCCTTGCGTAGGGGAATTCGCCCTCCTCTCGCTCCAGAACCTTCATCCAGTGAATGCTTGGCGGCGTCCCATTTTCCGCCTTGCAGGCGATAACACATCCCATGCAGCCCACACAGCGTTCCAGATCGACTGTAAATCCCAAACGTGCCATCTTACCCTCCTAAAAATTTCGCGGATAAAGGATAGGGCTGCAAATATAATGCCATCTCCCCTCCAAGCCTTTCTCATCTATCGCTTGTTGCGAGGGAGTTCTTTGAGCGCCATTACTCAAAAGAACCAATCCAATCGCGGCATGGCGCCTTCCCGGACTAATTTCCAGCCTCCAGGACTCTCACCGGTAGGAAAAAAACAGACAGTTTTTCGCAATCTTAGGAGTTATTAAAGATGGATGAGGAAGAAACAAGATTTGCACAACAGCGCGCGCTTTGGTAGCATCGCCAGGAATCTTTAAGCAATATTCCCAGCAATCGACAGTGGTCAAGGAAAGGCAACCTTTAAAATTGAAAGATTGAGTTGTGTCTGGAGGAAAAGAGAGTGAGGTCATGAGTATTCAGGAAGACAGTATCCCGACCGTTCCGCTAACCCTGGAGGGCTCCTTCATCCTGCACCAGATGTTCCGCGTGCGCTGGCCAGTTTGGAAGGCCGCCACCTCCGTAGAGCAAATGCGGGCCATTGAAGAAGCAACGGCTTTGCTGGAGGAGATGGAAAAAGGGGGCGAGGAACAGAGCGCGCTCTTTTCCATGCTCGGCCATAAAGGGGATCTCATGCTCCTCCACTTTCGGCGCACTTTGGAGGGGCTCAACAGCGCGGAGCTGCGTGTGGCCAACCTCACTCTGGCCGAGTTCCTGGAGCAGACAACCTCATATGTCTCGGTAGTGGAATTGGGCCTGTACGAGGTTTCGGTCCGCCTCTACACAGCGCTCAAGGAAAAAGGAATGCAACCCGGAACCCCCGAATGGAACCAGGCCGTGGAGGATGTGCTCGCCAAGCAGCGGAACGCATCCATTTCTCGGCTCCGGCCCGAGGTCCCGCCGCAACGTTATGCCTGCTTTTACCCCATGAATAAAATGCGCGGAGAAGAAAAAAACTGGTATATGGCCCCGATCACGGAACGCCAGCGGATGATGCGCGAACACGGCGTAATCGGACGGAAATACGGGGGACAGGTAACCCAGATTATTTCCGGATCTATCGGCTTTGACGACTGGGAGTGGGGTGTGGATCTTTTCGCCGACGACCCGCTGGTGTTCAAGAAACTTGTTTACGAGATGCGCTTCGACGAAGCCAGCGCCGTGTACGGGCAGTTCGGCGCCTTCTATGTAGGGCTGCGCTTTCCCGCTGCCGGGCTCGGCGCTCTAATGGAAGGTAAAACACCGGGCCTCCCCCAGCTTTAGCCGCGCTCGCGGTCCTGGCTGAAAAGTCAACGAACAGGCTCTTAGGAGAAACGTATGGGAAAAAATCTTCATGACTTTCTCTCGCAACTAGAGGGTCAGCTCCAACATGATCTTGTGCGAGTCGAGCAAACGGTATCCCCTGCCCAATTCGAGGTTACGGCTCTGCTTCAGCATCTGGAAGAGATGAAAAAATTTCCCGCGTTGTTTTTCGAAAAGCCGCTTAACCTTAAAGGCAAGCCTTCTCGCTTTCCGCTCTTAAGCAATTTTTTTGCTACCCGACAGCGTTGCGCGCTCTCTCTGGGGATGAGCGCCGATGACGCCAAACTGGCGCTGAGCCTCGAGTACGCCAGACGCGAGGAAAAGCTTATTTCTCCCGTGACCGTCTCGACCAAGGAAGCCCCCGTCAAAGAAGTCGTCAAGCGAGGAGACGACGCGGATCTTTACGAGTTTCCGATTGTGCGTCATCACGCTATGGACCCTGCCCCTTACATCGACATGACCCCGGTGATGAAAGACCCGGAGCAGGGCTTCTATAACGTGGCCTTTCTCCGCAATATGGTCAAGGGGCCAAGGCGGCTGGGCATTCACATGTCTCCCAGGCACAACTGGCAGATCCACCGGAAGAACGAGGAGAAGAAGCGTCCCACTCCGGTAGCTATTGTAGTGGGCCATCACCCTGCCTTCTATCTCGGTGCGCTGAATGTCTCTCCTTTCGGTGTCGATGACTATGCCCGCATCGGCGCCGTCATGGGAGAGCCGCTCAGGCTTACAGCCTCGGAGACTTGGGGAGAGGATTTCATGGTGCCTGCGGACGCCGAGATAGTGATTGAGGGGCATGTGCTTCCTAACGTTAAGGAGGTCGAGGCGCCTTTCGGGGAGTTCACCGGCTACTATGGCCCGCAGCGGCTGCGCCCGGTAATCGAGGTAACAGCGATCACTCACAGGCGCAATGCGGTTTTCCAACACATCTTCGTAGGCCACCGGGACAATTGGGTGCTGGGAGGGATTCCCAAAGAGGGTAGTCTCTTTAACCTGATTCGCGGCATCGTGCCGACCGTCAAGGCGATCCACTTTCCGATCTCCGGTTGCTGCCGTTTTAACTGCTACGTCTCAGTCGACAAAAAGATCGACGGGGAGACCAGGCAGGCCGCGCTGGCTGCCCTGGCCGGGTGCGACTTCGTCAAGCATGTCGTGGTGGTAGACGCGGATATCGATGTCTATAACGAGGAACAGGTTATGTGGGCTATGGCCACCAGAGTTCAAGCGGATCAGGATGTGGACATCATCAAGAACGCTAAGGGGAACACGCTGGATCCATCTCAGACCGATGACATCATGACCGCAAAAATGATTATTGACGCGACCCGACCGGTGCAGAGACCGTTTGCCGCTCGCGTAGAGGTGCCGAAAGAGGCCCTGGCCAAGACTAGGTTGGAGGATTTTATTTCCCCAGCGATTCTCGAACGCCTGCCCAAGGCCTAAGCCGAAAGGAAGGAGAGTTATGGCTAACATTTTTTGGGTTACCTGCCCCAAATGCCGGGGAGAATTTTACTGCCACACACAAGAGCTGCGACACAAGGGCATAAAGCTTCTCTGTCCCTATTGCAGCCATCAGTTTCTAGACGAGGAGAGTCCCAGGATCATGGAGTAGGGCTAATGTTGTGAAAGGAGGAGCTACGTATGACTCGCATTCTAATAGTAACCGGGGATGGTTCCACTCCTGATCTGGATTACGGGGTTTTCCGCATGCGCGAAGAAGGGTTTGATGTAACCATCGCTGCGCCTAAAAAAAAGCGTCTGCATGTCGTCATTCATCAGCAGGAGGAGGGCTGGGATACCTACGTTGAGAGGCCGTGGTACGCAATGGATGCGGATGCTTCCTTCGATGAGATCGATCCCTCCACGTTCGACGGTCTGCTGCTGCCGGGAGGCCGGGCCCCGGAGCAGATCCGGAAT
>MGRY01000048.1:0-353 GCA_001799045.1 Deltaproteobacteria bacterium RIFCSPLOWO2_02_56_12
CAAAGCGGGATCTTGCCAAGATCGAGGGCGGTGGAACGCGTTGGTTGTCGGATCCGAGCAAGTTTTATTTCATTAGCAACGCCAAAAAACTTTGCCAGGTGGCCGTGGAAAAACTGCCAGCCATGATTCGAAAGGCAACGGGCGAGTTGGGATGGGATATCTCCTCTACCGGAGTGATCCCGCATCAGGTCAGTAAAGGGGTTATCACGAAGATTGCTAAGATATCCGGGATCCCTTTTAAGAATCTGATGATCACACTCGACCGGTTCGGAAATACCGGGGCCGCGACGATTCCAATGGCTCTGGCTTTGGCCTTCGAAAATGGCTTTGCCACTACCTTCCGCCGGATACTT
>MGRY01000048.1:363-7674 GCA_001799045.1 Deltaproteobacteria bacterium RIFCSPLOWO2_02_56_12
CTTCTGGTGGGGGGAGCCGCGGGATTTTCCGGAGCCGTGCTCGCGCTGGAGTTCTCCTCCATCTTGGATTGCCTGTCGAGCCAGTTGGAACAGTTCTCGGAGCGCTTCCAGCAGGCTGCCCAGCCGAGTGAGGCCTCTCTCTCGGCCGCCTTGCAGAACTAGACGGCCTGGTGGGTGAGTTTTTCCGTTGTCTCCCGCAGCCTGCCGCTGATAATTCTTGACAGGTTAAGGAACAGCTTGGCTGCGGTGAAGGGGAAACGTTTCCTCAGTCTCTCCAGGGCCTTGTCATCAATGCCCAGGAGCTCCACGTCTTCCAGCGCCACTACGTCCGCGGCACGAACGGTTTTCTCCACTATCGCCATCTCGCCGAAGATCTCACCGGGCGGCAGGTTCTTAATGACTTTCCCTTGAGGCCCGGAGTCCGTCACACCGGCCCGACCGCTGATGATCAGGTACATCTCGTTGCCAACCTCTCCCTTGCGGACCATGGTTTCGCCCTTTTTGAAGGTCGTGAGCTTGCCCATCACTGCGACCTTCTTGGCTTCCCACAGCCAGAAGTTTTTGAAAATAGGCGTGGTCCCGACGATGTCCTTGTTCATCTTGGCTGCCAGGGTATCCCACACCGTGACGAGCCTGGTGGTCATCATCAAGATCGGTGTAAAGGTCATCTCCGAAACCATAGCGACGATCATCACCACAGCGGAGAGGACGCCGAAGTAAATGGTCGGAATAAAGTTGGAGAACATCAGGATGATGAAGCCCGCCGCCAGGGCAAGGGAGCTGTATATGATCGGCCGGCCTAAGGCCGCTAAGGTGCGGTAGGTGGCCGCCTCCTGATCATGGACCTCATTGAGCTCCCGGCTGTAATGGACCATGAAATGGACCGTATCATCCACTGCGATTCCGAGGGCGATGGCCGCGATCATGGATGTCCCAACATTGAGCGGGATGCCCAAAAACCCCATCAGACCAAAATTGAACACGATGGGGATAACGTTGGGAAGCAGGGATATAAATCCAGCCTTGAAGGACATAAACAAGGCGGCGTGGATGAGACCAATGATAAGGAACGTCTGGCCGAACCCTGTGATCTGATTCATGGCCATGTAGTCCGCCGCGTTGTTGATAAGAATGCCCTCACCCGTGAACTGAACTTTCAGATTTTTGGGAAAGTTTTTGTCCACGTAGGCCTTGGTTTGCTCCAGGAGTTGAGAAAGCTGAGAAGAGCTGGTGATGTTATGGCGGACGGATATATTCATCGTGGAATAGTTAAAATCCACATACTTACTGATCTCATTGGTGTCGAGGGTCAACAGATACTGGGCGATGAGTTCCTTGCGGTCCGGGATGACTTCAAAATCGGGTTTACTGCCGTTCATCTCCCGATGCATCATGCGGATATAGTTGGCAAGGGACAACGAATTATCAACATTCGTCAAGCCTTTGAGATGTTCCTGAAGCTTTGCGACATGGCGCAGAGTATCCGGCTCTTTGGCTGCATCCTCTTTACCTGTTTCCACCACAATATAAAAATTAATGACTCCAGATAGCGACTCATGAGCGTCCTTAACTCTCTTGCGGATGAAGGTGGTCTCTTTGAAGAAACTGATAAAATCGGTGTTGACCTCCATGATGTACCATCCCCATAGGGAGGCCACTGTCAGGACCCCGGAGACGATGATGATCTGCCGGCGCCAGCGGTAATTCCATTTGCCTAGCTTCCTCATAAAGAGGGCCATCGGGGTTATCCGCTCCCCGTCCTCTGTTATGACGTGGGACTGGGCCACTTTAGGTACAGGCCAATAGATCAGCATAACCGGAACTATGACGGCTGAGATGATCCAGTTGGAGGTGAGGCCCAGGGCAGAGGCAACGCCGAACTGGATGAGCATCGTGATGTCGCTGGTAATCAGGCTGCCGAATCCGATGACCGTGGTGAAGGTGGTAATCAGGACGGGAAGCGCCGTTTGAACGGCCACTGTCCGTATGGCATCCATTTTCTCCGCCCCTTCCTCCAGTTCGTGAAGGTATTCGGAGATCATGTGGGAATCCTCAGTGAAACCGATGGCGACCATCAGAGCGGGGATAATGGCGGTAATGACATTCACCGGGTATCCGATCAGGACCATCTCCCCAAGGACCCATATGATACTGACCAGGCCCGTTGCCATGGGAATGGCCACGCCTTGGAAGGTGCGAAAAGTGAGAAAGAGGACTAAAAAGAGAAAACCGATGGCCAGGGGGACGAGCCCGACCATGTCGCCTTGAATGTATTCTCCCAAGGTGACCTTGGTGAGAGGGGTCCCAATCTGGTAGATCTCTACTCCTTCACGCTTTTCCTTCTCGATAAGACTATCAACGAGTTTGGTAAAGGTCGGATTAAATGCCTTGTCTCCGGCTTTGGCTTCCGTGTAAGCGTTAATTGCGGCCACGTTGCCATCTTTAGAGACAATGTTCCCGACGAAGATTCTGTTTTGAAGTGCGTCACTGCGTATTTTCTGAATTTTTTCTTTCTCTTTGGGGATTTCAGCACCGACCAATGGATCCGTATTGAGGAACTCCCCCTCGCCCTTAATGTTGTTAACCGTAGTGAGGCTTTCTACCCGGCTAACACCGGGAGTCGCTTGCAGGGTCTGAGAGAGTCGCTGAATGGTCTCCAGGGTCTCCGTGGTAAAAACATCCTGGGCCTTAATCATGATAACTGTCAGATTGTCACTGCCGAACTTTTTCTTGATATCCTCGTAGTAGAGCCGCGCGGGATCATTTTCCACCATGAGCCCTTCAGAGGAGGAATCGATCTCCAGTCTGGGAATCTGGAGGGCAAAGAAGACAGTAATGACTAATACAATAACAACGCAAGTTAGCGGATTAGCTACAATCCAAAGTGGTATCTTTTTCAGATTCATGTTTTCCCCTCACTCCCCTGCATGCCCACGCATATATTCAAGCAGTTGACGACCACTATTTCTTCGTCAGTTCCCGCAGCGTGAATTTGCTGTCGGGGACTCCCTTGTCAATCTTCCGGTCGGTTGTGGCGAGCACTGTCTTGTGCTTCGCTTTGAGGTCTTCCATAGTGACCTTTTTGGAACGCCACATCGAGCCTGAGACGTTGTCCAGATCTTCGTCGACCGACACTTTCTCCAATTGGCCCTGCTTGTTGTAGAATTCCTTCTTGATGCTCAGGAAGATGTCCTTGCGGATCCAGAATTTTCTCTTCGCATAGCCGGATTCCGCCTTCTCCTGATCGGTGGAAGGCAGCGCTTCGACGATATAGCAGTCCTTGCCGCCGACCGCCTCGCTGCCGACGAGATTGTAAGTGTGAGTCTCCAGATTTTCCGGCCTCAAATCCTCGTAGGCGAAGTCCGTGCCCATGAATTTGTTTTTCTTGCCGCTTGCGGCGATCCGCCTTTCTTTGCCCGAAGCGGGAAGATACAGCCACTGGTCATCCTCTCTGGTCTTCTGTTCCCAGGTGAGGAGGCCGGTTCCCCGGACGTCTGTCGGGGAGAGAAAAATAATCATCGTCTTGGTGAGCTTCTCAGGTGTCTTAAGGTAGTAATTCTCCACTTCTCTTTTGCTCGTGTTTCCATTCCGGTCGATGAGCAGCATATCCTGTTTAAATTCTTCGTCCTTTGATTCATGCAGCTGCTTCTGCTTGTCCATGATTTGCCTCCCTGTCATCTGCTCTCCAGAGAGCGAAGCCCCGGAAAGAGAGAATATGAGCGCGACGATCACGATCAACCGGCTCAGGATCGATATCTTCACATTTTTCATAAGAACCCTCCTAATTTCTATAAGATCGAACAGCCTAAAAGAGATAAGTCAGAAATAGAAACGACCGGTCGTTTTTCTTCCATTTTCCCCAAAATGAGTTCTGTGCCCCCCAGAAAAGCTCCACGCCCCCCTCGATCTTCCAAGCGTCGGAAAATTTATGGATGATCTTCGGTTGCAGGTACGAATTATTGTGGTGGTGCTCCGTTCTATGCCGGTGGATGTTGTAGTTCCCCGATAGATGGAACTCGTTGTTCTCGTCGACCTTGAGGGCCAACCGGCTCAGGATGGCGTTTTGAAATGGACGGGTGAAAATGCTCGATTCCCTGTAGTCGGGGTTATCCCTCTTGTGCAACGTAATGTCCTTCGAGTATTCCAGGGTCCATATGATCTGATCCAGCCAGAGCCAATTGACCTGGTCTTCGTCCCAGGTGTAGTTGCCGCCGAACACGAAGGGGAGGATTGACGTGGCCCTCCCGGCCTCATAGAGTCTCACGGCCCATTCACCGTGGTACTCGAGTTTCCCGCTAGTAGTCGAAAAGTCTCCGCCGACTATCCGCATGCGGTTAAAGCGCGGCGTGGCGGTATTGGTATTCGTATCCTCGCGGATTACCGGGAGGGTGTCAAAACCGTCAAAGTAGCTTAGGGAGAAGTCCCATCCGGAGATGCTCTTCTTAGCCCGGAAACCGACCTGCATCTTGTCTAGTCTCTTTCCCGGCAACTCTCTCTGCTGGATCGTACCGATCTCTGTGCCGCTGCCGAGCGCCTCGGGCCGCTCGCCCAAAGAACTCGTCGCGGTCCAGCGGGAATGCCTTAAGGGCAGGCGGCTTGGAGTAAATAGCGGGATAAGGACAAAGGATAGCGAAGCGTCGGTAGGATAATAACCGGCTGAGAAGGAGAAGATTCCCATTTTTTCCCGTTGGGGTATGTCCAGATAATTGCGCGGGTTTAAGTTGTCGGTCGGGTTGTAGCCCTCCGCAGTGCCCCAGGTGAAAAACTGTTTGCCTACGGTCAGGTCAAAGTCGTCGCCCCGGTACTTGAGGTGACCCTCGCGAACGTAAAAATAGGAGTCGCGCTGGTAGGTGTCGCGAAAATCTTGAAAGCCGCCGGCGGTGTAGTTTGCGCTGTCAACCTTCCACTGGGGCGTCAGGAAGAGACGCCAACGTTCTTGGAACGTTTGCTCCACATCCAGTCTGAGGATGCCTTCCTGTCGCACCATCTTTTCATGTTTGTGCCTGCCGAAATGAGAAAAGTTCCTGTAGCGGACGCTCCCCTTAACGTGGTCTTGAATCCATTTATTGACGGGGTTTTCCTCATCTGCCGAGGCGGAAGACAAAAAAACGAAGATGGAGAGAATCCAAGCTGTCCAAAACCGCATCATTATTAACATAGTCATATATGCTATTTCCTATGGCCCGGTCAATAGTTTTTTGTAGCAGTGTTGGGAGAACAGGGGTTTTTCGAGTGACTTTTTCCTCGAGTTGTGTCAAAGAATTCGATCAGCAAAGGGCTCTCATCCCAGCGGGGAGCATCGGCCTTATCGTTGTTATTTACGAACCGGATAGCCTATATTGGTATAATATGTCCGCACAAGAGATCCAACCTTTAGAGGAGCAATGTAGGAAAAACCCGGACGATGCCGGGGCTCTTTTGCGGCTGGCGCAGGGCTATGAACAGCAGGGGAGTTTGGGCAAAGCGCTGCTCGCCTATGCTAAGGCCGTTGAATACGATTGGAGTCCGAGCGCTTGGGCGGAGTTTCATCTCCGTTTCTATGCGCAGGCGGTGGAATCCGTCCGGAGAATTCTGAAGGCATTAGAAGAGGAGGTCCGGCGCAATCCCGGCTCTGAGGCTCATGCCTACCTTGCTTGCGGCTACGCCAAGACGAACCAGGTAGGAGCGGCGCTGTCGGAGTTTGAGCGCGCCCAAAAGGGGGCCGACCGCAGAGAAGAGCTGCCGGAGCATCTCCGGCATGGATACCTGGCCGTGGCAACTTGTGTCCTTACCGACGCTCTCGGCAATCAGATGGAATGGGTGCGCCGCCATGCGGCGCTGGTGCTGGCGGATCTGGGAGATAAGTCGGGCACCCCCGTGTTGGTAAAGGCCTTGAAGGAGGAAAACTGGCTTTCCCGCGAGAATGCCGCGATGGCGTTGGCAGAGCTGGGACACCGGTCTGGTATGACGGCGCTGACCGACGCTCTCAAGGACCAGAACCCGGAAGTTCGAAAGGATGCAGCCAAGGCTCTTCTCAAAGTAGGAGATCAGTCCACTGTTCCCGCACTGGTAGAGGCCCTCAAAGATCACAATCCCAATGTCAGAATGGACGCGGCAATCGCCTTGACCAAGCTTGGGAACCGTTCTGCATTACCCGCCCTCAGGGAGTCTTTGAGAGACGAGAATTGGACCGTTCGCGTCTATGCGGCTCAAGCCATGGTCAGGTTAGGGGATAGCTCCGGCAGGGACTTTCTCGCTGCGGCCCTTCAGGAGCAATCCTGGTATGTGCGTAAGCTTGCTGCCGAGGCATTGGCGGAGTTGGGCGATAAATCTGGCATCCCGATGCTGAGCGAGGCGCTCAAGGAAAAAAAATGGAGCGTGCGCTGGCCTGCGGTTCAGACCCTTTCTAAGCTGGGTGACAAGACCGCGGTGCCCGCGCTCAGGGAGGCGCTGAAAGACGACAACTGGGCCTTTCGCAGTTATGCGGCGCAGGCGCTGTTAAAGATGGGTGATGAGACGGGACTGCCGGTGCTCAGGGAGGCGCTCGAAGATGAAAATTGGCCGTCGAGAGAGTTTGCCGCTGTGGCCCTGGCGGAGTTGGGCTATAAAGATGGCTTAAAGACACTGCGCGAGGCGTTGAAGGATCAGCAGGATTGGGTGCGTAAAGGCTCGGCCAAGGCGCTTTCCTGGCTAAGCGACGGCTCAGCCGTGGCAGCCTTGATCGAGGCGCTCCAGGATGAGAGCTGGGAGGTGCGCCAATATGCGGCTCAGGGGCTTGGATGGCTGAAGGATAAGAGCGCGGTGCCGGCCTTATGCGAAGCCCTTAAGGACAAGCGGTGGGAGCTGCGGGGGCAAGCGGCTCAGGCGCTTGCGGAGCTGGGAGAGCCGCCGGCTCTGCCCCCGCTCTTTGAGCTGCTCAAAGATGAGCATTGGACGGTGCGCGACTATGCGGCCAGGGCGATTATCATTATTGTAGAAGGACTACCAGCTTAATATCTCAAGTTTTTCTTTATTTATGTTGCTGATGATAGGGTGCGGCAGTGTCCGTGGCAAATTCAACTTCCCCCTCTAGTAGGACTTCCGGACAATAGACCAGAAGAGGGGCCTCCCTCCCGGTCACCTTCACCTGTCTCAAGGGTCTCAAAGGTATAGCGTCTTTCAACTCTGCCGCGGTAAACTCGCTGATCAGCATGGGCACCCCGAGTTCCTTGGTGAGTCCCTCTAGGCGAGAGCCCAGGTTGACCGTGTCGCCGATGGCCGTGAACTCCGAGCGGATCTCGGATCCGATGCTTCCCACGACCGCCTCTCCGGAATTGATCCCGACGCCGACTT
>MGRY01000049.1 GCA_001799045.1 Deltaproteobacteria bacterium RIFCSPLOWO2_02_56_12
CGAAGAAGGGGTTGATGAATTCCAGCCGGACTTGAGTCTCGTTATACGCTTGGCTCTGGTAGGAGTCGATGTTCTGCTCGAAGCGCGCTATCAGCTCCGAAACATCTTTCGGGATATCCACCACAGGCGCTTAGTCTAACCGAGGCGGGACTTTGCGGGCAAGGGCAATTTTTGGCGCGGCTTGACAAGCAACTCGTAAGTCTTGGCCCCGTTCCCGTGTAGATTGCTCGGCGCCGCTTTCAACATCCTGACGTATTCCGGCTCCAGCCGTATTCCTCCAAGCTCTTCGGCAAGCTCCATGGTCTTTGCGGCATAGCGCATGACCTGAACGGTCTCGATCCCCGATATGTCGTCGAAGAACCAGCCGCAACTGGTGTGTATCAGCATGGCGTTTTTCTCCATCTCAAGGAGCTTGATCGCCCGTTCTCGCTCCTTGCTGGCGAGCTTCCTGTGGGCATGCGTTTCAAGAAACTTCTCAACGCGCTCTGAGGAGGGATCGAGCATCACCTCGATATAGTTGTTCCTCGTTTCCCGTGGGTCACTGAGATAAGTTGCGGCTTCCTCATCATAAATGGAGTCGATCTGGTCCCTTAGCCAATCCATCGCCTTGCGCAGCGGTCTTCTCCAGGCCTGGCTCCATCCCGGGTGCATTCCAGTATGGCAGCCACAGTTGTCGCGCCACCGCTCAACGCCATGAGCGCAGCTCCAGGAGGAGTTCTCGATAATCTCAACCGTATGCGATGGAGGATAATTTTCCAGGTACTCCCCGTAATTGGTGAGCCTGACCGAGTCGTTAAAGTCGATGGAGTGGAGGCAATAGGCAAGCGCCATGTCGCCAAACCGGCGGTAATGGCCGTAGGTTTCCCCGTCCGTAGCGATATGAACGATTTGGGGCCGGTTTCTTTGGTCGCTAAAGCCGCTCAGCAATTTTTTGGCGAAGAGCTCGCCGTTGTTCAGGAGATCGTCGAAGGCCACCTCCCGAGAAATCGCTCCATCGTAGAAAAAGATGTTGATGGATCGCCCGGATGGAAGACAGCAGAGATAAGCCATCGTGGGGTCGATGCGCCCGCCGCTTACGTCGCGCCATTCTCCATGCCCCATTTCTTTGACTCTTCGCGCCTGGTACGGGGCAAGAATCGTGAACTTGATGCCAAGCGCGGCCAGGATCTCCAGGGTCTCGACATCAACGGCGGCCTCCGGGAGCCACATGCCCTCCGGGAATCGAGCAAATCTTTTTTGGAAGTCCTTAATCCCCCAGATGGCTTGTGTCTCTTTGTCACGACTGTTGGCCAGCGGCATGATCATGTGATTGTAAACTTGCGCGAGGGCCGATCCGTGTCCGGAAAAGCGCTCCCCGCTAAGTTGGTCTGCCGCAAGAATGGCCTGATAAACATCGGCTCTATGCCTTTCCATCCAGGAGAGGAGCGTCGGGCCGAAGTTAAAGCTGATCTTGGTGTAATTGTTGACGGTTTGAATGACCTGCTGGTCGCCGTTCAGGATGGGGGATGCGGTGTTAGGCGCGTAACATTCGGCGGTGATTCTCTCGTTCCAGTCATGATACGGCGCGGCCGACTCCTGCTGCTCGACAATCCCCAGCCAGGGATTCTCCCTCGGTGGTTGATAAAAATGGCCGTGAATGCAGATGTACCGTTCCATTATTTGCGGATCTTTCCGCTGCCGATAAAAAGCGGCTAGGGAGTCTGGCTCTTAAAAAACATTGTGGCCAGGGGCGGCAGGGTAAGATTGAGCGAATAAGGCCGGCCGTGGAAGGGAAACGAATCTGCTTCAACACCGCCCGTGTTGCCCTGCCCGCTGCCGCCGTAATCCCCGGCGTCGCTGTTGAGCAATTCCCGCCAAAAACCCCCGCGCGGAGCGCCTACCCTGTAATAGCGCCGGGAGACCGGCGTGAAGTTGCAGACCGCGAGGACGATTTCATCCCCGGACCTGACCTTGCGGATAAAGCTCAAAACGCTCGCCGAGTTGTCGCTGCAGTCGATCCATTCGAATCCCTCTGCCTGGCAATCCAGCTCGTGGAGCGCTGCTTCGTTGCGGTACAAATGATTCAGGTCCTCGACCCATCGCCGGATCCCTTGGTGCTCTGCGTATTCGAGCAAATGCCAGTCCAGGCTCTCATCGTGGTCCCACTCTTTCCATTGTCCGAACTCGCCGCCCATAAACAGGAGTTTTTTCCCGGGCTGGCCATACATATAACCGAGCAGAAGTCTCAGATTGGCGAACTTCCGCCAGTTATCGCCGGGCATCTTGCCGAGCAGCGACCGCTTCCCGTGGACGACCTCGTCGTGAGAAAGAGAGAGGACAAAATTCTCATGAAAGGCGTAGAGCATGCGGAAGGTCAGCTTGTCGTGATGGTACTGCCTGTGGATGGGATCGAGGCTCATGTACTCCAACATGTCGTGCATCCAGCCCATGTCCCACTTCAGTCCGAAACCCAACCCTCCCACATGGATTGGGCGCGAAACCATGGGCCATGCGGTGGATTCCTCGGCGATCGTTTGCGCATCGGGATGCCTCCCGTAGACTTCCTCGTTGAAGCGCCGAAAAAGCGTGATGGCCTCGAGGTTCTCCCGTCCTCCATACCGGTTGGGTATCCATTCCCCTTCCTTGCGCGCATAGTCCAGGTAGAGCATCGATGCGACGGCATCCACGCGCAGGCCGTCTGCGTGGTACCTGTCGAGCCAGAAGAGGGCGTTGCTGATCAAAAAGCTCCTGACCTCATGACGCCCGTAGTTGAAGATGAAGCTGTCCCACTCGCGGTGAAGACCCTGATTAGGATCGGCATGCTCGTAAAGATGGGTGCCATCGAAGAAGCCCAGCCCGTGCTCGTCAGCCGGAAAGTGGGAAGGCACCCAGTCCAGGATGACGCCGATGCCGTGCCCATGCAGGCAATCGATAAGATACATGAAGTCCTGGGGCGTTCCGTAGCGGCTTGTAGGGGCGAAGTAACCGGTGACCTGGTAGCCCCAGGAGCCATAGAAAGGGTGCTCCATCAGCGGCAAAAACTCCACATGGGTAAATCCTGTTTGTGAGACGTATTCTGCCAACTGAGGCGCGATCTCACGGTATGTCAGGGAGCGGTTGCCCTCCTCCGGGACGCGCCTCCAGGAGCCCAGGTGAACTTCGTAGATGGAGATAGGGGAATCCAGGGCGTTGCGGCTGCGCCGCCGCGCCATCCATTCCTCGTCACCCCATTTGTAATCCAGATCCCAGACGACGGAGGCTGTCTGGGGAGAAACTTCGTTGTGAAACGATAGCGGGTCGGTCTTATCCACCCGGTAGCCGCTATGCCGGGAGACAATGTGGTACTTGTAGTGGGCGCCCTTGCCCACGCCGGGGACAAAGCCCTCCCATATTCCCGACTGTCCCCTGGGGCGCAGAAGATGGCGCTCTCTATCCCAGCCGTTGAAATCGCCGATGACGGAGACCTGCTCAGCGCTGGGCGCCCATACGGCAAAATAGGTCCCGGCCGCACCTGCCGTGGTTATGAGATGAGCCCCCAGCTTTTCGTGGAGCTGAAAGTGGCTGCCCTCGTTGAAGAGGTAAAGATCCTCTTTGGTGAGAAGCGTTGTCGCGCCGGGGACTTTCGGCGTCCGCGCTTTTGCGCTTTCTTCCTTCGGCATGATTCCAGACCCTATTCCTTACTTTACCAACCCGTTAAACCGCGCACAGCGTCCTTCTTTGGCAAGGCGGCGGCGAATCTTCTCAAGAGCATCTAATGTCGCTTCAACCACTTTTCCAATTCCACAGCCCAAAAGACAATGGTACTCAAGATCAGGCAGAGAATTAAATCTCCCGGCGGCAAAGGCTTGGTTTTGAAGATCTCTTGCAAAAAAGGAGTATATACCACGGCGAGCTGCAACAGTATAGTCAGGGCTACGGCCCCCAACAGAGGTTTATTCGAGAGCAAGCCGATGTTCCATAGCGAATCTCGCTCGGAGCGGATGGCCAGAACGTTACCCATCTGGGAAAGCGCCAGAGTGGTAAGAATCATGGTCTGCCAGGTAGCATGGGCAATATGCCAGAACCAGTAACCTATGCCGAGTGACAGAAAACCCATCAGAAGCCCTACCCAGACGATGTGCGGGCCCATTCCGCGACCCAGGATATTTTCGACCGGGCGATATGGGGGACGGCGCATGACATCCCGCTCGGCCGGTTCCACGCTTAGCGCCAGTGCCGGCAGGCCGTCAGTGACCAGGTTGATCCAAAGGATCTGCAGCGGCAGCAAGGGGAGAGGCATGCCCAGAAACGGAGCGAGCAGCATCACCCAAAGTTCGCCGGAATTCGTGGTGAGCAGGTACTTGATAAATTTGCGGATGTTATCGTAAATGACGCGGCCCTCCTCCACTGCGGCTACGATGGTGGCGAAGTTGTCGTCCAACAGGACCATGTCGGCTGCCTCCTTGGCCACGTCGGTTCCTGTCACGCCCATGGCTACGCCGATATCTGCTTTTTTCAGAGCCGGCGCGTCGTTGACTCCGTCACCGGTCATGGCCACAATATGCCCGCGCTCTTGCAAGGACTGAACAATCCTGAGCTTGTGCTCGGGCGAAACTCGCGCGTAGACGGAGACTTCTTCAACATGCTCCTCCAATTCCTTGTCAGGGAGTCGTGCCAGATCCTGGCCGGATAGAAATCGACCGTTGGAAGCGATACCGAGTTCGCGTGCGATGAAGCGAGCGGTTAAAGGGTGATCGCCCGTGATCATGACAGGACGGATACCGGCGCTCTTGCATCTTTGCACTGCCTCCTTCACTTCGGGCCGCGCCGGGTCGATCATGCCTACCATCCCGACGAAGGTCATGTCCCGCTCCACAGTTTCAGCGGGTTCATCCACCGGCGGTGTTTCCACACGGCGGAGGGCGACGCCCAGAACTCGCATGCCGTCCCGGGCCAGCCGTTCGTTGGCAGCTACTATCTGCTGACGCCAGCTTTCGTTTAGCGGCTCGACCTTATTCTCGATCCAAACCTTGGTCGAGAGGTCCAACAAGCTGTCCACGGCGCCCTTTGTGAAGGCGATGTAGGGCGCAGCTCCAGCCCCAAGGCCTAAAAGCCGAAGCGGTGCGAAAGAATCCGGCAGTTGAGAATCCGAATCCGGAAGCTCATGCACGGTGGTCATCCTTTTACGTTCGGGATCGAAGGGCGCTTCAGCCACGCGGGGAAAGACCCGCTCCAGTTCTGCCTTCCCCAGGCCTAGACTAGCGGCTGCGACGACAAGGGCGCCCTCGGTAGGATCTCCCAAGGTATCAAAGCGCCTGGAGTCCTCCCCTGCAGGCTCCAGCAAGGCGTCATTACATAAAGCAGCTCCCGCCAGCAGCAAGACGAGAGCGGGGTGCTCAGGCGGCGGGAGTGTTCCGTCCCCAGCCGGTTCCAATACCGGGCCAGCCCGTTTTAAGCGCTCGCTCAGATCCACTCGATGGCCGGCCACGTCAAGAACCGTGACAGTCATGCGATTCTCGGTCAGCGTCCCGGTCTTATCCGAGCAGATGACCGTGACTGATCCCAGCGTCTCCACAGCCGGGAGCTTGCGGATGAGGGCCTGACGTTTGAACATTCTCTGCGATCCCAGAGCCAAAGCGATGGTGACCACCGCAGGCAATCCTTCAGGCACTGCTGCCACGGCCAGGCTGATGGCAGTCAAGAGCATCAGCTTCGCATTCTCGCCGCGCAGCAGGCCCAAGACAAAGACCACGCCTACGATAACCAGGGCAATCACGGCGAGACTGCGACCCAACCTGTCTATGCGGCGTTGCAGGGGGGTAGATTCTCGCTTTACGGTCTGAATCATCTTGGCGATCGCTCCGAGCTCCGTATTCATTCCGGTTTCAGTGACCGCAACCAGGCCGCGGCCGTAACTGACGAGCGTGCCCATATAGGCCATATTGCGGCGGTCGCCCAGCGGCAGATCCGCTCCGGCCAGCGCTTGTGAGTTTTTTTCAACCGGTTCCGATTCGCCGGTAAGCGCAGCCTCCTGAATGCGCAGGTTGTTCGTTTCGATCAGACGACAGTCAGCCGGGACCAGGTTCCCCGCTTCCAGCAGGACGATGTCGCCAGGCACAAGCTCGCGCGCTGAGATCTCTTCGACGCGACCGCTGCGCCGCATCTTGACGGTAGGTACTGCCAACTTCTTCAGCGCGGCCATGGCCCTCTCGGCCTTGCACTCTTGGGCAAAGCCCAGGATGGTGTTCAGTCCAACGATAGCCATGATGGCAACGGCATCCCTGTAATCGCTTAATGCAAGAGAGACGACCGCAGCTAGGATCAGGATCAGTACCATAGTGGCCGCCAGTTGGTCCCACAGAATCAACCAGGGGCTTTGACGGCCTCGATCGACGAGATCATTGGTACCGTAGCGGCTGAGTCGCCGCTTTGCCTCTGCTTCGTTCAGACCGTGGGCCGCATCGGTTTGGAGCTGTCGCAACACTTCGAGCGCGTCCAGTTGGTGCCAATTGTTTGCTGCCATCTTTCCCTTCACATCTGCGGCGGTACGGGAAAATCTGTTTCCTCTGATGCGCCTCTCCGGGCGGGGTCTAAGATTTGCCGTTACTGAGACAACATGAAAATTCAAGCGCGATCGATCCGTACCGCTGTGACTTTGTATTCCGGGGAGTCTACATGGCGGTCGCGGTGAGGGCTGGTGACAAAGTTCAAAAAGATCTCTGCCGTATGAAAGGTGGCAAAGAGTTCGCCCGGTTTCACTGCCGGGTTGATTTTTACGGGTAGGACCGCCTCCCCGTGGCGGCTGCGAATCCTCACGATCATTCCCTCGCGAAGCTCCAGAGACACCGCGTCTTGAGGGGAGACATCCAGGAAATCCGTGGGACGAATCTTCGTGTTGTTAGTGCGCATGGTCATCGTCCCGGCATTGAATTGGTAGAGGCTTCTGCCGGTTGTCAGGAGGAAGGGAAATTCCGCCGAGGTCGTCTCGCCGGTTGCCCGATAGGGAACTCGCCTCAATTTGGCCCGCTCCCCGATGGGAAAAGTCCCGGTGTGAAGGATCTTTGTCCCCGGATGGTCCTCCGAAGGGCAGGGCCACTGGAGGCCGCCTTTCTCGATGCGCGGGTAGGTGATGCCGCTGCCGGCTTTCCACACCCGGCGTATTTCGTTCCAGATCTCTTCCGGCGAGTTGAAATCAAAAAACTCCTTTTTCCCCATAGCGCGCGCCACGGCGCAGATGATCTCCCAATCGGCTTGCGAGTGTCCCCTCGGCTCGATCACTTTCCGCACGCGCTGCACGCGCCGCTCCGCGTTCATGAAC
>MGRY01000050.1:0-4515 GCA_001799045.1 Deltaproteobacteria bacterium RIFCSPLOWO2_02_56_12
CCCTTTGTACTTGCCTAAGATCTGGTTGAATTTGCCGGCGTCAAGGTAGAGGTTCTCCGCGCCGTAGCGAGTGCTGTTCGTGTAGACCCAGTCCTCGTTTTTGAGAACAGTGTTAAGCTCGGTAAAGAGCCGGCTTAAGGCAATGGGTTTGTTATCCCAATTGGCCTTGGTCTGTTCGTCCCGCGCTTTGTTTCGTCCGTCATGGATTTTCAGCCACTCGGCCCTTCTCTTCCCGACCTCCACGTTGATCTTCGCGAGTGTTTTTTGCTCCTCCCGCAGCCGCCGAACCAGCTCGGGCAAAAAGACCGAGGTATCGGCCAGCATGGAGAGATCGGCCTGGCGCAGCTTGTTGAACTCGTGTGACCACGCACGCACCAAAAGATCATCGAGGGCGACATTGATAATCTTGGCCTGAGACGGAAGCAGGTTGACGGTCCCACGCTGGCCCTTCTCCTGGACCCGTCTTGAGACGGAGCTTTCCAGGTCCGGAACGTCCAGAGCCAGAACCAGATCGGCCTGCGGCAGGGCTGTTCTTTCCATACCCGTCAGGTTGAGCGGATGTTGGCAGGGAAAATTAAACCGGCCGTTTTGATCGAAGACGGGGATGGCGAGAAGCTCGGCAAGATCTCTCAAGCTCCTGAAGCCCGCTTCATTCCTCCCCACCCAATCCGTTATGATCACCGGCCTTTTGGCCTCGAGAAGCCACCGGACTGTTTTATCAAGACCTTCCTCGGGGGCCTGCACCGGAAGAGGCGCCGGATAACGATCCAGGGAAGGAAGGTAAGTATCGCCGTTGAGCTTTTTTTCCTGGACGTCCGCATCGTAGCAAACATAGACAGGCCCCATGGGATCCGTCGTGGCTAGCCGATAGGCGCGAATGAAAGATTCAGGGATAGCTTCGACGCTGGCCGGCTGGTCATCCCATTTCACGAAGTCTCGGACGAGATTCCCCTGCACGACCGCAGTATGAACCCAATCGATCCGGGGCCGGCGATGCGCCGTGTCGGTCGGACCCGTTCCGCCCAGAACAATGACAGGAAGACGATCACACCAAGCGTTGTATATGGCCATAGAAGCATGCTGAAGTCCGACAACGTTATGGACCGCTGCCGCCATCGGTTTTCCTTTGGCCCTGGCATAGCCGTGGGCGACGCCTACGGCGATCTCCTCATGGGGGCAGAGGATCACCTCCGGCATGAGATTGCCGCCGTAATTAATCAAGGAGTCATGCAGGCCGCGATACGAAGATCCCGGATTCAAGGATACATATTCGATCTCAAAAGCCTTGAGCATCTCCACGATGACATCCGACCCCCACTCGGGCCTGGGTTTTTCGGCAACGCGCGCTGTTTTACTCATCATTTGCCCCTTGGTTCAATGTTTCCCTGATTTGGGAACCGCGTTTATTTTATTCGGAAGATCTCTCGATACTCATTGGCGTATTGCTTCAGGTTATTCTCAACCTCGTCTGGAACAGATTTTAGTTTGAGCCTTGACTGATCCATTTTGGCGACGAGAGGTTCCACATCCTTCCTCGATGGGGTCCGCTGAGCTCCCCGCACGACCTGCTGGCCTTCCTTTGAGAGAACGAAATCAATGAAGAGCTTGGCCGCATTGGGGTTCTTTGCCTTGGCGCCGAGACCAATCCCGCCCACCTCCACGACAATAGGGTTTAAAGTATCGACCCATTCTATGGGCGCACCCTCCTTTTTCATTGTCTCTATGCGGAAATCATAGACCCATCCCAGGGGCATCTCTCCCGCCACCACGAGCTGGGCGATCAAGGCATGGCCGCTGCGGAACTGAGGTTCCTGTTGCGCCAACTGCTTCATGTAACGACCGGCTTTCTCCCTGCCCCAGACTTTTACCAGGGTGCCATACCAGGTGTAGTCCCGTTGATCCATCAATATCTTTCCTTTCCACTTGGGGTCCAGAAGATCGGGGTAATCCTTCGGTGCGTCCCTTGCCGAGACGAGTTTAGTGTTATAGGCAACCACAATGTTGTTGTGATAAACCCCGGTCCACAGGCCCTTAGGATCTTTGAAGTCGTCAAGGAAGGCTTCCCTTTCAGGCGACATGTAGGGAGCAAAGATATTTCTCTTTACCAAAGCGTCCATTCCCAAAACGGTGACCACGTCAAAATCCCACTTCCCTGCCAAAGTCTCGGTAATAACGCGGTTGATCATCTGCGCGGTTCCAACTCGAATATAGTTGACTTTGACAAAGGGATATTTTTTCTCAAAGGCATCCACCAGGGGTTTTGCCGTATCAATCGCCATGGCGGTATACCAGATCAGGGCCCCTTCCTTCTTTGCTGCCGCGCTGAGCTTCGCCTCATACACCGACTGGCCCCAAGCTGGGGCCCCTATGAAGCAGGCAACAAAAAACACCAGGATAAAGCCGATCCTTCCGTGGCTCGACTGTAATCTTCTTGACACCCTTTTTATGCGCTTGAGCATTTCAATTTACCCCTTTCCATTGTGCTTCGAGTTACCGGCCCTCCCTGCTTCGCGCCGCTCGGAAACTTAAGCTAAATGATAGAGTTTGTTTTTGTGGTCCGGCCTCTCAGAACTCGCCTAACGACCCCGGGCCAGGCCACATCCGGGGACGCAAAGCGGCTCTCGGAGGGGGCGGGCCCGTCCAGGATCACCATTTCTGGGCGGAGGCTATCCGATGAGGCACTCTTAGGTCAAGCTGGGGTAAGCTTCCAGGTGGATCCGGCCATTTTCTCCGGCTTTTCGATTCAAGCCGGGAAAATTTACTTCTCGAAGGTCGCCTTCAGCATCGGTTCGAGCTCGCCTCTCTCGTGCATCTCGTGAAGGATGTCACATCCGCCGACGAACTTGCCGTTAATAAAGACCTGCGGGATCGTTGGCCAGTTGGAATAACGTTTGACCCCGTCCCGGATCTGGGGATCCGCGAGGACATCCTCGGTGTCAAACGGAAACCCATAAGATTTCAGGATATCTACCGTATGAGCCGAAAAGCCGCACTGGGGAGAATCCGGAGTCCCCTTCATGTAGAGAAGGATCTTGCTTTTCTTAACCCTCTCGTCAATCGTCGCCAATACTTCATCCGCCATAAGCACCTCTCCTTTCCTTTATGGTCTCAAGAGCCCAGACGTTGCCACTGCTCCGGGGTATAGGTTTTCAAAGCCAGGGCATGGATGCGTTCACTACCCAGCGCCTCCCTGAGGGCGCCATAGACCATCTGATGCTGGTCCACCAGCCCTTTCCCTCCAAAGGACGCGGAGACTACCACAACCTGGAAGTGGTCCCCGCCACCAGTGTAATCCTGGACCTCAACGGTGGAGCCGGGCAGCGCCTTCTCCAGGGTCGACTTAATCTCATCTGGGCTAATCATTTCAAATAGAGAATATCCACTCTGATGGTGTCTTTCAAGGGGTCGCCGAATCGTACTTATTAAAATCAGGCTTGCGGGTCAAAATCCGTCCGGCATTTCTTCATCATCGCACGCAAATCCTGCCGCAGTTCATCAATCGTCGGACGGCCCACATACCAGTAGCCGCAATAGATGTTGTGGACCGTAAGATCGGGCATCAAGGAAAAGGTGTACGGGATGGCAGTCTCACCCCGCGACTTGGAGCTCTCGACCATGTCGAGCTGCTTGATCACAACGCGATCTTTATCGCTTAAAAACGGAAAACTAGCCCCCAGCCCCGTCCTAAAGGCGGCATTGACCTCCGGCGGATCGACGCTGATGACCGCCAGCTTGCAATAGTTCACCGCCAACTCCTTCTGGAAGTCAGTCAACAGGCGCAACTGCACCTGGCACTTGGGTCACCAGTAGCCGCGGTAAAAAACGACCATCAGCGGAAATTTTCCGGCTATCTCGGAGAGCTTAACTCTTTGCCCCTCATGGTCCGGCATTTCCAGATCCGGGAAGCGTTTGCCTATGACTTGGTTCACGATACCCCTGCTTTTCCTTCACCAATTATTTTAATTGACGAACTTTGACCTTTTGCTCTATGCTCTCGGCAAGGAGGACCACGATGAATTGGATAACCTGTGTTCGGCGGGCCGTTGGCGTTCTACTAGTCCTTCCCGTATTGGTTCTGGTTTTCAACCCCATGCTGGAGGTCCTGCGCAGGGCTACCCCCAATAACCTGCTCATCATAGCGATGATCGCCGTTTACATCGCCCTCTGCATCTGGGGTCTGCTGGCCTGGCGCAATAGACTAAAGAAGTAATTATGGGTATCTCTTTCCCATTTCAGAGAAAAAGCCCTCTTTCTCTAATTCCTGGAGCAAACTCAAGTCTACGAATTGCTCCGGTCTGGCGTTTTTCGCCTGGGGCAATTTGCCCCCGATCTCATCAATAAGGAACTGAATGCCCTTGAGCGTAGGGTAGGGCTTTTTGGCAACATTCCTTATAAACCACGTGTAGGTCGCCTCAAGCACATCCGGGTCATTGCTGCGCATGTATTTGGCCGAGACCCTCTTCGTTTCTTCTTTGTTATGATGGATATAATGGAGCGCTTCAACGTATCCCTTTA
>MGRY01000050.1:4522-7218 GCA_001799045.1 Deltaproteobacteria bacterium RIFCSPLOWO2_02_56_12
CCTGATTGTCTCGCGATTGCTCTTGATAAAGGAACGGGAGGTAGCGAAGCCGTTGCCCTGGACCTCAATACCCATTTCGCTCATGTCATAAATATCGACGAAACCCAGCTTTCTTGCCCGGGGAATTTCCGAAGGAGTGAGAACGGTAGCATCGATCCTACCGCTTTCCATCCCGGCCAACCGCTCCGTCGTGGCGCCGGCAACCACAACAGCCACGTCTCTATTGGGCTCCAGATTGAACCGGCGCAGCAAGATGAGCGCGGCATTGTGCGATGCCGAACCGAACCCGCTTACGCCCAGCCTTTTATCCTTGAGCTGCTCGACCTTGGCGACCGCAGGCTTCGTGACAACCGAATAGTAGTAGGTATTCTCTGAAGAGGCGATGAGCACCACATCGTGCCCTTGCAGACCGGGCTGCACCAGCGTACCGATATTGACGATGGGGGGATCGCCTGCAACCAGCGCCTGGGTAGCCAGCTGCCCTCCCCTAAAGAAAATGAGCTCCGCGTCCAGACCGTACCTCTTAAAAAGGCCGGCATCTTTCGCCACCCAGATGTGAATCTGGTTGTACGAGATGGCGGGATAGCCGATTTTAATTTTTTTGAGTTCCTGACCTTCGAGGATCGCCGCAGTCGGGAGCAACAGGAAAACAACAAAAATAACGATGCGCTGCTGGTACGCCTTCATTTCAGAATGCCTCCAACCCCGGATAGGGTCTTTGCCTTTGAAGAGATTAACGGCCCTTCTTTTTTGCGGCCTTCTCTAACGCTTCCTTTAGCTCCGCATTTTCCTTTTCCAGATTGAGCTTTTCGTTAGCGACCTTTCCTAGATTGGACTCCAGGTCGCCGGTCTTTTTCTGCGTCTCGGCGATCTTGGCCTGAGCCGCAGTCAGTTCTTTTTCCACCTCCGGCAGCCTGGCAGCATTCGGACCCCAGATGCCGTAGCCAAGAAGGAGCCCTACGACCAGAGCCGCAGCCGCGATGGTAATCCAGTAAGAGTTTTTCATCCCAATACCTCCCTTGGTTGTCTAAGCTGCAATAAATTACCGTATTTTTATAGGAAATCGGCCCTTTCGTCAATGAAATTTCTTTCAGACCGCTGAAAAGGGCCCATCTGTGGCGTTCCGCTCGCCCGCCTCGCTCCAACGTACTTCCCAAGTACGCCTCCGCTCGTCGGTTCTTCGCGCGCCTTGCATCTGGGACCCTTTTGACCGGTCTGGCAGCAGTGTTTTTCAAGACGCCGGTTTAAGCCAGTCACGGGCGTCAAAAGTTTTTCCCGTTACCTCGCGGGATTCAGCACTGGCCAGATAGAGAAAGACTCCCGTAATATCTTCCGGCACCGGGAGGGTCAGCGGGTCTTCATCCGGATAGGCTTGCGCACGCATTTCTGTCCTGGTGCCGCCGGGGTTCACGGCATTGACCCGGATGTTCCACTCTTTCACCTCATCCGCCAAAACCTGGGTAAACCCCTCAACTCCGAACTTGGAAGCGGCATACGCCCCCCATCTTGCCTTCCCGACACGCCCAACTCCTGAGGAAAGGTTGATGATGGACCCCTCTTTTTGCCGCATCATCACCCCGAGCACTTCCCTGGTCACAAGAAAGAGCGCTGTCAGGTTAACCTTCACAACCTCTTCCCAGGAAGACAACGGATAGCGCACTATCGGCTCTCGCGGCCCAAGGATACTGGCGTTGTTAACCAAAACATGGATTGCACCGTAGGCGCGGCGCACCTCCCGGACAATACGTTTCACCTCCCCCACTTTGGAAATGTCAGCCGCGCACCAGCTTACCTCCCCACCGCTGGAGCGAATCTCCGCAACCGTTTTTTTCAAGTCTGTTTTCTCCCGCGCGCAGATGAACACCTTCGCCCCTTCGCGCGCGTAGGCCATAGCAATCGCCTTGCCGATGCCTCGGCTCCCGCCGGTGATCAGCGCCACCTTGCCCTCTAGCATACCCACGACAATTCTCCTTCTCTCCGTACCCCCTTTTTAGCACTTGTCTTCCAGGCATGTCGAGGTATGATGAGCAGATAAGAGTTACTGTCGTGCTTCAAGACAAACTTGTTGCTAAGGCCAAGAAAATGTTCAGAAAAAAAACGCTGTTCATTTATGCTTGCGGAGATATGAAGATGCCTTCATCTCATTCATCCAAACCTGGAACACTATTGGCAGCCGCAGCTGCATGTGTCTTGCTGGCGGCATCCCAGGCGAGCGCAACGGAAACCAAGGAACAGTATATAGCTGCCGGTATTTTTGAAACTGGATTGCTCCCGGAAATGCCGGAAGATGTCAATTGCCCCGGGATAACTTCCGGTTTTGCCGATCGCTACAATCGTTCCGGGACATTGAGGAGTGAATACTCCCCTTGGCTTTCTCATGCAGGGGTTGATTGGGGTTTACCGGAAGGCACTCCGATCGTGGCAATTGCCGATGGCCATGTCATTGCCAGACAAGCGGATGCGCCCGGAAGCGCAACCGGCAACCAGGTCATCATCAGGCATCAGGCCAGGCCGGACGACATCAGCGCCAGTTACGTCCATTTATCCGGCTTCAACGTCGACGCAAATCAGGAGGTGGAACGAGGTCAGGTCATCGGATTTGTCGGAAAAACCGGGAAAGGGGTCACTTATCCGCACTTGCATTTGAATGTTTATGGCAGGGCGCTGGTCCGGCTTGGCGACAGAAAATTAAGATA
>MGRY01000050.1:7249-9051 GCA_001799045.1 Deltaproteobacteria bacterium RIFCSPLOWO2_02_56_12
GACATGACGCCCATCGATCCCGTCAAGAAACGCAATCAGAAGGTGAAGGTCGCCTATATCGACCAGTTTGGAAAAGTGCATCCGCCGGAGGCTAAAGTTATCTGGCCGTTCATTTGTCAGGTAAAGGGATAGGAAATTCCGGTAGTGTTATGAGCAGGGTCAGCTCACGGTGACCTCTGAAAAGAAGGAGGAGAGATGAGACAAAAAACTGCTGCAGGGCTGTTTGCGGGTCTGCTGGGGTTCGCCCTCATGAGTTTTCCTTTAGCCGTGCTGGGCCAGATCTCGCCCCAAGCGGGGGAGGCCGCAAAGAAAGAGGGCGAGGTCATGCTTTACGGCGCCGTCCCGGTGCGGATTTCGAAGCCCCTGGGAGATCTCTTTGAAAAAAAATATGGCATCAAGCTCAAGCACTGGCGCGGCGATGCCACGGAGCTCATCAATCGTGCCCTCACAGAGACGCGGGCCGGTCAGAACTACTTTGACGTTATCCTGGGCAATGAGGGGGTCATGGCGTCAATCGACGAACAGGGATTACTCGGTGTATTTGCTCCGCCGGCGGCCAGGGGATTTCCGACTCAGTTTCGGCAGCCTGAGCAGAGAATGACCCCATGGCGGGTCCTACCCTACGGGATTAACTTCAACACCCAGCTCCTAAGGCCCGATACCGCGCCCAAGACATGGGAGGCGCTCCTCGATCCCAAGTGGAAAAAGGCATTTGCCATGTCCCACCCGGGAATCCACGTCACCACCTTGCAGTTCGTCCTCAGCCTGGAAAAACTCTTGGGGGCGAAATGGCTCGCGGTAGTCGAGGGCTGGGCGAAGCAGGGGCCGCGCCTGGAGCGGAGTCTGGCCCAAGTGGCTCAGGTGCTTGTCACCGGTGAGGTTCCGGTCGCGATCAGCTATATCAAGGACAAGTTTCAGCACGCCGGACCGATCGATTATGTGAGAATGAACCGCTATCTCGCCTCGGTGAGTTTCGTAGGCATCAACTCCAAAGCGCCTCATCCCAACGCTGCGCGCCTGTTCGCGGACTTCTTCCTCGGGCCGGATGCGCAGCGGATCTTCGGCGACATGGGAGAATATGTCATTAACCCGGAGGTCGAGCACCGCTTTAAGAAGGATGTGAAAGATAACCAGATCGTGGTCATGAGACTGCCGACAAAAGAGGAGCTGGATAGCTGGAGCAAAAAGTTCCGCGAGTTATTCGGATAGTACGGGATCTATCGCGGTTCTGCCTCCAGTTGTTTTTTCAGTCGGTACGGATCAGAGGGGACGTAGGGATACCCTGTTCCTCGATTTTTCCATCATGAAGCCGATTGCGGCAAACTGACAAGGAGAGAAACATTTATGCTGACAGCCGAAGATCTGAAAGGAGTCCTGGCGATGATGCCGGCCTTTACCACGGCCGAGGGTTCTTCTCCTAATGCCACGGATACTGTTGACACGGCAGCGCTGGAGGCGGCCGTGGATAAAATCATTCGCGACGGCGTCGATGCTATCGCAGCCATGGGCAGCTTCGGGGAGTTCCATACCCTTCTATGGGAAGAGAAAAAGAAGCTCATAGAGGCCACAATCGCGGCCGCGCGCAAGCGCGTGCCGGTTTTCATCGGCTGCAGCAGTACAAATCCCAGGGAAACGATGAGGCTGGTGAAGTTTGCCGAGCAGGCGGGCGCCGATGGCGTGCTCTGCGCAGTGCCGTTTTACTTTCCTTCCACGGTTGACAATGCGGTGCAATTTTATCTCGATTTAGCGGATACCTTTCCCAAGCTCGGTATCGCCGTCTATCACAATCCCCCGCTGCACCG
>MGRY01000051.1:0-468 GCA_001799045.1 Deltaproteobacteria bacterium RIFCSPLOWO2_02_56_12
AGCCAACGCCAGAAAGTTCCGCATTAAGCGGTACTTGGATTAACACGCATGAAGAGGCATAAAAAACAACTGGTGATCTGTATCCGAAACACGGGAGCCGAGGATTTAGAGGTCCGGAAGGTTTACCGGGTTCTGCCTGATGCGCGAGCTGCTAAAGATGGTCTCATCAGAGTCATCGACGAGTCCGGCGAGGACTATCTCTACCCAGCGGATTATTTTGTCCCGGTGGAATTGCCTCGCGAAGCCGAGCGGGCTTTATCACTAGCTCTGCGCTAGACCACGCAAGTACCAGTTGACCCCTCGCCCCAGGCCGGCAAAGGAGGCTCTGCTTGTCGATGCGTGTCCTGCTCGATGAAGGATGAACGGTTATGATCATCGACTGTCATTCACATCTAGCTCCTAAGACTTGGTTTCATCCGAAATCGCCTAAGGCCATCTTCGACATCAACGGGGTTATCGAGGAACAGC
>MGRY01000051.1:483-8236 GCA_001799045.1 Deltaproteobacteria bacterium RIFCSPLOWO2_02_56_12
ATCGAGGAACAGCGGAAGGCCGGAGTCGATATTACGGTCTTCGGCAATAACTGGATCCGCACGCCCGAAGGCGCCAACCCATTCGAAGTTGTGAAACAGTTTAATGAGTTTGCGGCGGAAGTGACCGCCAAATATCCCAAGAATTTTCTCGGTCTTGCCTGCTCGATGCCCTTCGGGGATGATCGCATCCTTAAAGAAACGGAGCGCGCCGTACGCGAATACGGCCTGAAAGGCATCATGGTCAACTCCAGCGTGAATGGAGAGTACCTCGACTCTCCCCGCGCCGCGCCTTTCTTTGAGTTGGTTACCGATTTAAACGTTCCCCTCTTCGTCCACCCGCCGCGCATCACTATCGGGGCGGAAAAAATGGAGATCTTCCGCCTCCCTGAGATGGTAGGAAGACCTTTCGACACCACCCTCTCTATTACCCGCTTCATCCTGATGGGCGGACTGGAAAAATTTCCCAAACTGAAAATGGTCTGCGCCCACGTCGGGGGCGCCTTGCCGCTGCTTCCGGGGAGACTCGGCTTTGGTTACGAGCTGAGGCATGACATGAGTTTCGGACCATGGGAGCCGGACGTTTTAACTAAACCTCCTGCCGCCTACATTGAACAGCTTTATTTCGACACCGTCTGCCTGCATCCACCGGCGGTTCTCTGCGCGGTGCAAACGGTGGGCGTCGATCATGTCCTCTTTGGCAGTGATTTTCCGCCGGTCCCTATCCCATTGAAGAGGTCCGTTGACACCGTCCGCGCGGTCGCAATCTCATCAGAAGACAAAGAGAAGATCCTGGGTGGCAACGCGGCAAAGCTCCTCGGGCTGAGAGGTGGTCTATGAAAAAAGTTGCCTTTATTTGTTCGGTGTTTTGTCTGGCCTGGAGCTCAGGCCTTCAGGCTCAGACGTCATTCTTTCAGGGGAAGACCATGACCATCGTCGTGGGGACAAAGGCAGGAGACGCTTACGATCTCTATGCGCGGCTTCTTGCTCAGTACATGCCGAAATATATTCCCGGCAACCCCAACATCATCGTCCAGAATATGACCGGTGCGGGCTCGATGATCGCAGCCAACTTTGTCTACGGCGTGGCGAAGCCTGATGGAATGACCTTGGGCGCAATTTTCCCGGCGCTTTATTTCGATCAACTCACCGGTCGGAGCCAAGTCAAGTATGATTGGAAGAAATTCGCCTGGATCGGAAGTACCGTGGCCTCAAATGCTTTGCTTTACATGAGGGCGGATACGCCCTACAAAACCATGGAGGACGTTCGTAACGCCTCGGAGCCCCCCAAGTGCGGGTCGACAGGAACGGGGGTCAGCGCATACTATCTGCCCAAGCTCCTGGAAGAGGTCATCGGCACAAAGTTCAACATTGTTTTGGGGTATCAAGCCGGCGCGGACATCGACCTGGCGGTTGAGAGGGGTGAAGTCCAGTGCCGAGCCTTTACAATCACCGCTTTCTTCGCCCGCGAGCCCTTCACCACCTGGAGAAAAAAGGGTTTTGTCCGCGTGCTGCTTCAAACTGGGAAGAAAAGGGACGACCGACTGCCTGACGTGCCCACGATTTACCAGTTCATGGACAAGTACAAGACACCCGAAGCGGGTCGGCGTCTGGCAACCGTTGTGCTGGCCGGGGGAGATATTGGGAGACCGATCGTGGCGCCTCCGGGTCTGCCGGCAGAAAAGCAAACTATTCTCCGTGAAGCCTTCACCAAATCAGTCCAGGATCCACAGTTGCTGGAAGAGGCGAAAAAGAGAAGGTTGGAGATGGACCCGGCCAACGGAGAAGAGCTGGAGCAGCTTGCAAAAGAAGTCATTGATCAGCCTCCGGAGGTGGTTGAAAGAATGAAGAAGCTTTTGGGCGATGGAAAGTGATTTTTCGAAAAGGAGGTCAGCATGGAGTTAAAAAAGCGTAACTTTGGCCCTTCTGCAGGACGGTTTCTTGTCACCCTATTGACCTACCTTTTATTTTTGCCCGGAGATCTCTGTTCGCAGACTCCCTTTTTTCAGGGAAAGACAATCACCATGATCCAAGGTCGGGAGCCTGGCGGCTCAGGAGATCTGCGGCCAAGAGCTTTGGTTCCCTTCTTGCGAAAATATATTCCAGGAAACCCAACCATTGTGATGGAATATATGCCCGGCGGGGGAGGCCGAAAGGCCGCAAATCACCTCTACAGATCAGCCCGCCCTGACGGGCTTACTATCGGAAACCCGAGCGTCGGCATGATTTCTCTTGCCGTACTTGGAGAGTCAGGAATCCTGTACGATCTCGATAAATTCTTCTATCTGGGGTCGCCCTATAGCACCTACCATGCGGTCTTTCTCAGCAGGAAGCAGGCTGGCCTAAGCAGCATCGAGAAGCTTCGGGCCGCCTCCGGAATCAGGATCGGGGCCCAATCCGTGGGTTTCGTTACGTACAACGAGGGTCGCCTGTTCGCCTACCTTCTCGGCCTCAAAGAGCCAAAGTTCATCGCCGCCTATTCGGGCCCTGAGATCGACCCAGCGCTGATGCGGGGTGAGGTCGACGCTCGATCGAACGGCGCTGACACTGTCGTCCGGCGCAACCGGGAGTGGCTCGAAGGCGCTTTGGTGGACTTTCATGCGATCATTGAAACTCCCAAGGGGGATAAGCATCCTCAATTCAGCCATCTTCCCGAGCTTGAGAGCTTTGCCAGGTCGGATAGAGAGCGTAAGCTGGTCATTTTGCAGCGCGCCTTTAGGATTGCCGGCACCCCTTTTGTCCTTCCGCCCGGAACGCCCAAGGATCGGGTAGAGATTCTCCAGGAGGCCTTCCGCAAAACCTATAAAGACCCCGAATTTTTCCACGAATACAAAAAGCTCACCGGCGACGAACCCTCACCTCTCCTGCCCAAAGATCATGAAAGGGCTATTAGAGAAATTCCGCGCGAGCCTGAAGTGATTGAGCTCTTCAAAAAGCTTGTGGGGGCCGGGCCGCTCCCGGCTCGCTGATAGGTGCGCCTAAGGCTCAGATGGTGATTCCTAAAAAAGCGCTGCGCGGGGCGCCAATGGACCGAGAGTTTTCCAGGGAGCACGGAAAGGTTGTAGGAGAGCATCCGGCGCCGCTTTTGCCGCAGGCGAATGGGCAGGCGATTGTCGAGTAGGCAACGAGAATCGATATGGAGACTTCGCTGTTCGACGCGGCGGCTCAGGGTTTCCTGAACCTCATGCACTTTAAGGTTTTCTTGGCGATGCTGCTGGGGGTCGGCATCGGCACCTTCACCGCCGTGGCCCCTCAAGGATTGGGGATGCCGCTGGTCTATGCGATTTTGTTGCCCGTGGTCATTAGGTGGGAGCCTATAACGGGCATCGCTCTCTTGATTGGGGCGAGCTCCGTGAGCGCCATTTGTGCGGCTTACCTTCCCATCCTCTTTGGTATTCCCGGGGGCTCCGGTTCCCAGGCCACCGTGCTCGACGGATACCCGATGGGAAAGCGAGGCGAGGGGCGCCGTGCCTTAGGGGCCTCTTTCATGGCCGGGGGCATGGGATGTCTGATCGGCACCTTGACTCTTGCTTTGGCGATTCCTGCGACTAGGCCTCTGATCTACCTGATGGGCTCCCCGGAGCTTTTTGTAGTCATGCTTTGGGGTCTGAGCATGGTAGCCGTTCTGGCCGGGCGGCGTCCGATCAAGGGACTCATCGCCGCGGTCTTTGGTCTGCTGCTCGCAACGGTCGGCCAGCAAGCACAAAGCGGCATCATGCGCTTCGTTTTTGATCAGCCCTATCTATTGGACGGTATTTCCATGAGCATCATCGCGCTGGCTCTCTTTGGCATTCCCTCGGCGCTGGATTTGGCCCTGACCAAGCTCGGAGTCGAGCAGCAGCCGGTGCCGCTCAAGGGAAGCCTATTCGACGGGGTCAAGGATACATTGCGTGAATGGTGGCTCGTGGTGCGGTGCAGTTTTGTCGGCGTTTGGGTAGGAATTGTCCCCGGGCTCGGCTCGCAGGTGGTGGACTGGCTCGCCTATGGGCATGCGGCTCAGACCTGCAAGGGCGCAGGGGGAAGCTTCGGCAGAGGAGACGTGCGCGGCGTTATCGCTCCTGAGAGCGCCAACGACGCAAAAGACGGAGGCGACCTTGTAACCACGTTGTTGCTGGGATTTCCCCAGGGAGTGGTGACAGCGCTTTTTATGGTGGCCTTACTCGCGTGGGGATATCTGCCCGGGCCGGAGATGGTGAAAAAGAACACGGACGTAATCTACAGCGTGATCTGGCTTCAGGGAATTTCGGGAATTATAGGGACCCTGATCGGTTTCGTTCTGGCCGCACAACTCGCCAAGCTGGCCGAGGTGCGCTACACGTTCATGGTTCCCATCATGTTCATATTCATCCTAATGGGGGCCTTCAGCGTCAATCGTGACCCCCTAGACCTTTTGGCTGTGGTTGCCTTTGGGATCCTTGGCTATTTCATGAGACGCTTTGGTTATCCCAGACCGGCCATGATTCTCGGGCTCGTCTTGGGAGACCTAATGGAGAAGTACCTCTATAGATCGGTGGCAAGCTATGGGTTTAGTTGGCTCGGGAGGCCGGCAGTGATCGTGCTACTGATTCTGGCTGCCACTTCTCTTGTCTTCACCCTGCGCGGGAGGCTTAAAAGCAAGTCGGAATCCCCATCTTCGTTAGGTGGGGCGATGGCGAGGTCTGACGATGAAAGCTAATTTTACACTTTTCTTACTTGCGATTTTCTTGGCTGCCGCCGTTGTGGGTTGGGAGTGGCCCGACATAGCGAAGATTATGCCCGTCTACGTTGCAGCTATTCCGGGGCTTCTCCTGGTCTCAGTCCAACTTTACCGGGACGCAACAGACTGGGAGGGGCGTCGCGGAGGGGGAAAAAGAGGCATTGAGATGGATGAGGTCTACGATGTGAAGTTGGATAAGAAGATCGAGATCCGACGCACCCTGATTTTTTTCGCCTGGTTCATGGGCGGCGCCTTTGGCATCTGGCTTTTGGGCATCGTGATCAGCCTGCCCCTTCTGGTTTTCCTCTACACGCTCATTGAGGGAAGGGAAAGGTGGAGCGCCTCTCTGGTCATGTCAGCCTGTGCTTATGCGCTCGTCTGGGGTCTCTTCGAATACATGCTCGACGCGAGGTGGCCCCCAGGAGCTCTTTTCCGCTGACAATAAATCTCTTGTGGCCGGGCTTCACGAGAATGAGTTTGGAGAAATTAGGTAAGGACAGATCTTTGGGGGTTTCTATCCAAGTCCGCGATGCTATCAGAGCCCTCGAGCAAATAACGAGACGTTATGTCAAATCAACCTGAAGCCGGTTTGCAGGCAGGGATGGACATCTGCCACCCAAGGAGGAAAGCAAGGAAAGCGCTGGTCCTATCGCCGTGTCTTTAAGCGCGACGGATTGGCCTCCTTCAGATAGCGGTAGTAATCGCTATCGGTGGTGAGCACGAGGACGGAGTTTTTGTTCTGGCTCTCCTTGAGACTCTCGAGTGTCCTCGAGAACGCGTAGAATTCCGGATCGCGGCCATAGGCGCCGCCGTAAACCCGGGTCGCCGTGGCGTCCCCTTTGCCGCGGATCTCCTGGACCTTGCGATACGCCCCAGAGCGGATCTCCCGCAATTCCTTCTCCATGTTGCCCAGGATTTCCGCGCTCCGACCTTCCCCCTCGGACCGAAAGCGGGCGGCGATCCGCTTTCTTTCGGAGATCATCCGGACGTACACCTTCTCTCGAACGCTCTCCACGTAATTGAGCCGCTTGATCCGCACATCGATGACCTCGATGCCGTACTCCGGCGTGACCTTCTGCACCGCCGAAAGGATGGCCTGCGAGATTCCTTCCCGCCCGAGGCGGATCTCCTTCTTCAGCTCCGCCAGGACCTCCTCAGCAACCTCTTCGAGCGCCTCCCCCTTCGGCGGTTCCCAGGCAGAGCTCCGCACCAGCTCGCCCAGCGGGTTAGCGGCAACGTGGTCCCGGACCATCGAATCGATGATGTCGCCCAGACGCGACTGGGCCCCGCTCTCCGTGGCCACGCTCTTAAGGAACTTTAAGGGATCGACAATGCGCCAACGAGCCGTGGTGTCCACCCAGATAAACTCCCGCCCCGCCGTGGGGATTTGGTTCGGAGCGCCGTCCCAAATGAGGAGACGCTTATCAAAGCGGCGAACTTCTTGAATAAAAGGGACTTTGAAGTGAAGACCGGCTTCAGTCGCCGGGGCGCCCACGGGCCGGCCGAACTGCAAAATGACCGCTTGCTCGCCTTCCTCCAACACGTAGAAGGTGCCAAAAGCCGCAAGCAGCACCAGGGCGACCAAAATTGCCAACGTAGTTCGCATCGCGCGCGTCATGGCTTTTTCTCCTCTTTCAATAGCTTTTTCTCCTCTTTCAGCGGCGGCGGAACGCCACCGGAATCCAAGGCCAGCCATGGAACCAAGGCTTTCTGCTCGCTGTCGACAATGTAGACCCCTTTGGCCTCGGACAGAACCTTGCTCGCGGCTTCCAGATAGAGACGTCTCCGGGTCACCTCCGGAACTCTTTGGTATTCACTGAGCACCGCCAAAAACCGTGCGGCCTCACCCTGGGCTTGATTGACCCGCTCCGTGGCGTAGCCCTCCGCCTCGGCGATCACCTGCTTGGCTTCGCCGCTGGCCTTGGGGATCACCTTGTTCGCCTGCTCCTGGGCCTGATTGACCATCCGCTCCATATCCTGCCTGGCCTCGTTCACTTCATTGAACGCGGGCTTGACTGGATCCGGAGGAGTGACGTCCTGAAGCTCTACCGTGACCAGTCGGATTCCGGTTTCATAGCTAGATAGGATTTTCTGCATTTCCTCCTTGACTTCGCTGGCAACGGCAACCCGGCCCACCGTTAAGACATCGCTTCCCAACCGGTTTCCGACCACGCGGCGCATGGCCGACTCTGCGATGTCCCGCAATGTCTGGCGTTGGTCACGAAGCTTGAAAAGAAATCGCACCGGGTCCTCCACGCGATACTGGACAATCCACCGCACATCGATCACGTTGAGATCGCCGGTGAGCATGAGCGATTCGTTGGAAAGATCTTCGCGCTCGCGTTGGCCCCTTTGACCGGCAGCCAGAGCCCGAAACCCAAATTCTTCCTTGAGCACTCGCGCAGTTGGAACCACCCGAACACGCTCGACACCGAAGGGGATCTTGAAATGCAGGCCCGGCCCCGCCGTTCGCATCACCCGACCGAAACGTTGAACCACCGCCGTCGCCTCCGGCGGCACCGTGTACCAGCTCGACCAGAGCAAGATGAGAATAACCAGCCCGGTCAAGAAGAGCCTCAGGCCTCCGGGATTGAGGTCGAGGAACTGACGTCGAAGCCGTTCGATAACCATCTCGAGATCGTTCGGCCATCGTCCATTGGGCATATTGACCTCCTAAACTCCCGACCTGCAGATAACCCGGGCCGGGATTTTTTGTGCAAGGCAAACCGGCACCAACCGATTCTCTTTTCACTCTATCTCAATTTTCGTCCGATACAAACCCATGAACAGCTTAATGGCCAATGATAGGAATTTGGTTTTGAGCTAAAGCCGCCAAGAACTCCCAAATGCCCCTGACGGTCCCGTGCAAGCTCGCATTCCATAGCCCGATCAGCTACTAGGAACCTGTCGGGGAAAGGGGTTTTGTGGGAGCTAACATCACATCCCCAAGTAACACATGAGTTGATCGACCCCATCATCAGCTTCGCCTTGCGGGCATGCGCCAAGTGCGGCACCATCCCGGCCTCTTCAATCTCATCTACGATCCAATACCAGTTCCCG
>MGRY01000052.1 GCA_001799045.1 Deltaproteobacteria bacterium RIFCSPLOWO2_02_56_12
AGATAGCATCACCGCCGCGCCCGCATCCCCCAGGGTCAGACCGGATAAATAGCGGGTCATCAACTCGCCTTTGGACTGGACATCCAGAAAGATCCCGTCATGCAGCCGCTCACCTACTGCCACAAGAACATTGGGGACCATCCCGGACCGTATCAGACCGCTAGCAAGGATCATCGCCTTCAAGGCGCTATTGCAAGCGTCCCTGACGTCGGCCACAAAGACATCTTTTCTCAGGCCGAGCGATTCGTGGACCCGCATGGCCGTAATAGGTTCGATCTCATCGAGGGTATTGGCCGCAAACAGCAAGGCGCCCACGTCGCTCTTGTCCATTCCCAGCCGATCCAGCAACCTCTGAGACGCCGTAGTAGCCAGGGTACTGGGGTGCTCGTCGGCAGCGGCGAAGCGACGGGTCTTTATCCCCGTCCCTGCCTCCAGGGTCCCTTCCCGCAATCCCAGTTTTGAGAGACCGGCACGCCGCTCGATCTCGGCAGAGGGAACCACGTGGTCCGGGACGTAGTAGTCCGCGCCTATCATAAAACAACCCGGCCTTTCTCCCGAAGGGTCCCGGGGCGAAACCACGCTGTTTCCGTTGACTGGGCTCTTCTTTTTCATCCACCACATGTTACGCCTCCATTTCTTGCTTGTTGGCAAAGATGGCTGGTTACTTCGCCATAGGTAAATTTGTACTTTAAACCGCCTTATTGGTCAATCATCCGCCGGTATCGCTATCCTTAAGCCTCCACTCCTTCGGTACCGGACCTTCGAGCTTGTTCCCACATGATAGCCAAACATACCATATCCGGATAGCATTTATAGGAGACAGGTCACGCTTTTTATGTGACGGGCATCACACGGTCATGGACCTGCTGGCTTCGCGCGTGAGCTTAACCGGGTTGACTATGACTAGTCTCCGTCCATCGACCCGCACCAGCCCTGCCTTCCGAAAATCGGCTATGACCCGGGTCAGGGTTTCGCGTGACAGCCCTGCCACGTCGGCCAGCTCCTTGCGGGTGAGAGAGAGCGGGATCTCCGTCCCGATATTGAGCGGGATTTTCTTCTCTGCGATAATGTCCATAAGGACCGATGCGACTTTTTCGTAGGCGTCGGCAAAGACCAGGCGACTGATCTTTTCATCGGCCTTACGCAGACGCCGGCTGAGGGCCGTCAGCATCTTCAAGACCACTTCGGGATGTTTCGGAATAAACCGCAGGAACTGATCCCGGAAAAGAACCAACGCCTGGCAAGGCTCCAAGGACGAAACCGTGGCGGAGCGCGGCTCGCCGTCGAGCAACGACATCTCTCCGAAGAAATCCCCGGCCTCCAGGATGCGCAGGATGACTTCTCGCCCGTGCCGGTCATCCATGCTGATCTTGACCCTGCCTCGTTTGATCACGAACAGGGCATTACCTGGCTCCTGGGCATGAAAAATGACTTCATTTTTCCGAAACGACCGCTCCCGCACCACGGACTCCAGGTCGCTGAGATCGCGATCGGAGAGATCGCTAAAGAGGCTGACCTGACGCAGAAAAGCTCTATTCGTCATTCTCGATATGCGCCAATTTTGGCCCCTCAATCACACCGAAGTTAACCCATCTCCCGACTACAACGCATCGCATCCCCGGAATCTCACAGCATTCCAGAGCGCATGATACCCACGATCAGCCAAAGCGCCAGCAGGATACCTACGACGAAGCCTCCGACAACGAGCCACTGAAGAGCGGCGGCATCCCTGGCGGCCGGGATAATGATGGCAGAACCCACAACGATCGCCGAGATTATAATGGCAAAGGTTAGGCGGTTACTGGCCCGATCGAGCCTACGGACGTAAGAGGCCAGATCCGCGATTTCAAGCTTCACCTGAAGGTCATTTTTGGTGAACTTCCGTAAGGCCAAATGAAGCTCTCGGGGAAGCGAGCTGGCCACATCAAGCAGGTCCATCGCCTCCCGACGGAGCTTCCTGGTAAATGTCCCGATGAGGGAGCGCTGGGTGATGAGGCGACGGGCATAGGGACGGGCGACGGCAAAAAAATCAAGTTCCGGTGAAAGTCGGCGGAAAAGGGACTCGAACATGACCAGACATTTTCCAACCAGAAACAATTCCCGCGGGAGACGAAGGTGGTGCTTTAGGGCCAATCCCATAATTCTCTCTACATAGACTGCCGGCGGGATCTGGCTGAGCTTACGGCCGACCAGCGGCTCTATGGTGTTTTCAAGATCCGCGCGCATCTCCTTACGGTATTTCTCGATATCGACGTTATCGGGCACAAATCCCAGATTTACGCTCTGCCGCGCCAGCGCGTCGTAGTCCCGGCTCAGCAGGGCGACAAAAGTACTGGCCATTGCGTCCAGGAGATCCTCGCCAATCCTCCCCACGACCCCAAAATCAACAAACCCAAGTTGTCCATTATTCAAGACTAACAAGTTTCCCGGGTGAGGATCGGCATGAAAGAATCCATCCATCAGGACCATCTTGAAGAGAACGTCGCTTCCCCTTTGGGCGACTTTATTGAGATCCTGTCCGGCTTCTCGCAGCCGGTCTAAATCATCGATCCGAATGCCCTCCAGATATTCCATGACCAGCACCTGTTCAGTAGTCAGATCCAAAAAGACCTTGGGAATGCGAAGATCCTGGTTCCCTTCGAAATTCGCCCGGAAGCGAGTTGCGTTCTCGGCCTCACGGAGAAAATCCATCTCGTCAAGAACCGCATGTTCAAATTCTTCCACCAGCGCAGGGGCATTGAGGAATGCGAGGTCCGGTACGTAGCGCTTGATGAGATCAGCCAGTCGGTGGAGAATATCCACGTCCTGTTTGATAATCTCCCCGATGCCCGGACGTCGCACCTTGAAGACAACCTCCTCGCCGCTCCACAACGTCGCCCGATGCACCTGGGCGATCGAGGCCGCAGCCAAGGGGGTATCCTGGAATTCGGCGACCAATTCCCTCAAAGGGGATTGCAGTTCCGCCTCGATAATCTGCCGCGCCTGCTCGCTCGGGAAGGGGGGCACTTGGTCCAGAAGAGAATCGAATGCCTTTACGTACTCACGGGGGATGATATCGGGCCTGGTAGAGAGGATTTGACCAAACTTAATAAAACTAGGGCCCAGCTCCTCTAATGCGATGCGCAACCGCTCAGGAAGGCTAACCGCTTCTTCCCTCTCCAGACGTTTATGGAGAGGCTTATACCACCACCGGATAGGCGCAAACTGATGAAGCTCAAGCCCCTCGATGATCTGCCCCAGGCCATGTTTCAGAAATACATTGACGATATCGCGGAAACGACCAAGATTCTTATAGGTACGGCGGATCTGTAATAAGCCGATCGGCTTCATGATCCAGAACGCATGCCTATTTCCTCATCGTCGTTTCTTTGAGGAGCTTGGATAAGTTCTCGACCTGTTTTTCCAGGCGAGTAATATCATCACGGGAGGGGAGGTTCATCAAACCAAGCGTCTTGTTAACTCTTTCGTTGACCTTCTGCTCCAACTCTCTAGCGCTTTCCTCGGCTTTATTCATCCATTCCTTGAGGAGCTTGGCCGCTTCAGCGTCGTTAAGCTCCCCTTTCTTGACCAGGTCATCGACAAAATTCTTGACCGCTTCCTGCACCCCTAACCCCGCTAATACCGCCCTTTTTGCAATATCAAACACTCCCATACTATACCTCCTATCAAAAAATTCTGCCGGGCTAAAAGCCGGAGATTCCAACCATCGACCGTGCGTGATGCGGCACGGGCAAATAGCGGATAGCGCCGGACCTGTCTCGCCCTAACTTCGAACTAATTATTATACACACTAACGGCTCGAAGTACAAATGGAACGGAAGGCTCGGTAGTGGGTCAATTTGAAACTTACGAGCCAATAGGCGACAGGAATGGAGATTCTTCGCTCCGCTCAGAATGACACTAGAGAGGCTTGTCATCCTGAACGAAGTGAAGGATCTCTGGCAAAATGACCCACTACCGAAGGCTCGGCGCGCCCTGACCAAATGCCTCGACAATGTTTTACTGCCGGCGGATAAAATCCACCAAACGCTCTAAGCCCTGGGCTGTGGTAATCCGGGGGGAGTAGCCGAAGTCCCGTTTTGCCTTGGAGATATCAAAGTAGTGGGACTTGGCGAGTTGAGCTGCGAGGAAACGTGTCATTCGAGGCTCGGCGTGAAGACAAAAGAGAGCGTGAACCATCTCTAAGACAGCGCCTATAGATCTTGCCGTACCATAGGAAATTGATTTGGCAACTCTCGGGATGCCGAGCCGCTCCAGGATCTGATTGATAAAATCCCAGAGGACGACCGGTTCTCCCTGACTGATGAAATAGGCCTGTCCCGCAACGGCGGAACCTGCCACCAGACGATCGGCCGCCTGCAGATGGGCATCGGCGGCATTCTCGACGTAAGTGATATCCACCTTATTGAACCCGTCTCCGACAATGAAAAGCTGCCGCGCCTTCGCCCGCTGCAATACCTTCGGGATGAGATGGTTGTCGCGCGGTCCCCAAACCAGGTGCGGGCGCAGCGACGTCGTCACCAGGCCGTCCCGGCCGTTGGCGGCGATCACCATCCTTTCCGCTATCGCCTTCGTTGCAGGATAGTAGCAGTTGTAACTATTGGGATAAGGATAGCTCTCATCGATGTTGCACAAGTCGGATTGATCAAAGACCACGCTCGGTGTGCTGGTATAGACGAGCCTCGGCACCCCATGGGCCTTGCATCCCGCCAGCACATTTTTCGTCCCCTCCACATTGATCCCGTAAAACTCTTTCCATTTTCCCCAGACGGCCGGAAGAGCGGCAACGTGAAAAACCACCTCGATTTTTTCGCAGGCCCTGGTTACGGCGACTGGATCTCTAAGGTCGGCCTGGACGGAGTCGACTCCGAGCCCTGCCAATTCCGGATAGTTGCGCCGCCCAAGGACGCGAACCGAGTCTCCCCGCGCCACCAACTTTTCAACGATATAGCGCCCGAGAAATCCGCCACCGCCTGTCACCAAAGCCTTCATTGGCTCGATTTCCCTCGCCATGGTGCCTTCGAGCCCTGAGCCCTCGGCTGAGCTCGGTCGAACGCCTCAGGCCGAAGGGAGCCTGCCGAACCACGAATCTTCTCCTCCGCCCACAGGGCCAGCTTCTCTCTAATAATCTTGGAGTTATGCCGGAAGTCCACGGGAAAGGCGGGATGAAACAAAATATCTTTGATATCACGGGTGAGCTCGTTTTGGCCCCCCAGGCGGAAAAGCTCTTGAGTAAATCGCTTGGCGTCCTCACCGCGGGCAGCCATTTTCCCGGCTTTGGGCTCGATGATGACGACCGGCCGCTGGCTTCCTTTCGGTCCGACACCAACCAGCGCTGAACGGAACACATCGGGATGCTGGTTAAAGATCGCCTCGCATTGCACCGTGAATAGGGTCTTCGTGTTCGTGGTCACGCGGTGGTTTTTCCGTCCACAGAACCAAAGTCTGCCTCTTTCGTCCAGGTATCCCACATCGCCCATGCGGTGCCAGATGAATTCCCCATCGCGGATCTTGGCCAGTGCGGTTTGAGCTTCCCTCTTGTAATACTCCCTGGTTACCACCGGTCCTTTAACTATGATTTCACCGATCTCTGTAGGAGGAAGTGCCAGCGCCTCGTCCCATGCTGGAAGGACCTCATCGCTGATCCTGATAATCTTCAGCGCAATCCCCGCAAGGGGACGTCCCACGCAGATACCGGCACCCTGATTGCTGAGATGAAGCGTTTCGGCCAAGATCTCTGAGCCGGAGACCGAAGTGACCGGCAGCGCCTCCGTGGCGCCGTACGGCGTGTGGCTGTCCGCGCCGACCGGGAGGATCTCTCTAAGCCGGCTTAAGACAATCCCCGGGACCGGGGCCCCTGCCAACAGGATCTTTTTGACTGAAGGAAGACGGATTCCGCGCTCGGCACAATAGTGACCGACCCGGTTCCAAAAGGCCGGCGAACCAAACGAATAGGTCACGCGGTAATCTTGAATCGGCGGGAGGATCGCTTCCGGATCGACCTCGGCCGGCTTGGTGGGGTCCATATAAGGGAGCACGCAGGTCGTCCCCATGGCGACGCAAAAAAACGCAAAAGGGGGAAAGGCGGGCAGTCCCACGTCATCTCCCTTGATTTGGTAATGGCCCTGGATGGATTGGATCTGAGCATCAACCATCCCGTGAAGATAGAGCACTCCCTTCGGTATCCCGGTGCTCCCCGTGGTAAAAAGTATCGCTGCCGGATCCTCGCTGCCGACGGGCGCGGGGGGAAACCTGCTCCAGACCTTTTCGCGGACTTGAGCCAAAGTAGGACCGCCCCAAAACCAGCGCCGTCCGGCAGTCACAGCGTGCCTCACTTCCTTGAAATATTTCCGGTACACCGCCTTCAGGGCATGAGCCAGCGGGACAGCGACAAGTGCCTGCGGCTCAACTTCCCCGATGCATTGGAGCAAATGGCCCTTGCCCATTCCCGGGTCGATGAGGATCAGGACGGCTCCTATTTTGAACAGAGCGAAAGTCAAAGCGAGAAATTCGATCCCGGGCGGCACCATCAACAGCACCCGACAGCCGCGCCCGATTCCGATGTTCCTCAGACCGTGGGCGTAGCGGTCGCTCTCTTCGTCCAACTGCTGAAAGGTCATCGCGTTATAAGCAATGCGTCCCGATCCCTCGCGACCCACCGGGTAAAGCACTGCGATCTTCGAGGGCGCCCTCTCGGCTGCCGCAGTCAAATAGCAGGCGACATTCATATTGCTACGAAGATCGAGGATTGATGATCGAAAATCGCCATTCTCTATCCTCAACCCTCGATCCTCAGCTTGTCTTGTCTAAGAACTCGCGCAGCCACGGGATGATCCGTTCATGGGCATCCTCTATAACGTAGTGGCCGGCGTCAGCGATCTCCTTCACAACGGCATCGGGAAAGCGTTGTTTCCACGATTCCAACAGAGGAGCCGTAAAGACCGGATCCTTACCGCCCCAGAGGATGATCATGGGATGGCGCCCGAACTGCGCGAGACCGTTCTCGATAGATTGGAGCACCGCAAAAGTTGGATGAGCGGAATTGACCGGAATATCCTGGACAAATCTCAATACCGCGATGCGGTCAGCATAGCTGCCATAGGGAAACAGGTAACCGGCTTTCACCTCCTCGGTCATCCGTTCCCGGTGGCGGCAGGCTACGCGAGCCGCCACAACAGCGAATAGATTCAAGCCCCGGATGGCGATTGGGCCAAAAAACGGGAGGCGGCAGAGACGGAGAAATAAGGGGATATGAGGTGACCAGAAGGCTACGGTATTGAAGATCACAAAGCGCCTGACATGACCCGGATGGCGTACCGCATAGCCCATACCGATCGGTCCGCCCCAGTCATGCAGGACCAGCGTGATCTTTTTTAGCGCGAGATGCTCCATCAGCGCCTCTAAGTTGGCGATGTGCCGCTCCAGCGTATACTCGTATTGCTGCGGCTTGTCCGAGAGGCCGCAACCTATGTGATCGGGCGCAATCACGCGATATTCCTTCCGCAACTCGATAATCAAATGGCGATAGTAAAAGGACCATGTCGGATTGCCATGGACCATGACTATCGGCTCACCCCTACCCTCGTCCAGGTAGTGGTATCGAACACCGCCCAGATCAAGAAAACGGGATTCAAAAGGATAGAGGGCCTTGAAGCTGTCTCGATTCACCATCACACCCTAGGGATATAAATTCCTTCTTCTCGGGGAAACCGGCCCTATCTCAGGCAGGTAGGCAGGCATGATAATTTCGGCAACAGCACCGCCTCCGGCTTCCCCGAAACGCTCGAACTCTTGGTCGTAGACACGGCATTATCTCTTGACTCGCCGGCGAGGGCATCCGCGGTCAGCGGCGAGGGGTGCTCCCATTCCGGTTCCAGGAAATGCCTAAATTCATGTATCAACGTCTGAATATCGTCTACCGTGTAGATGCGCTTATTGGGACGATCATAATAGCCGTAAAATTTGATCTGCTTGCTGCCAAACCTGAGGCCGTCTACGAGCTTTGGCAACTCGGGCAGATCCTGCACCATCGCTTCCCGATCCTTATAGACAAGCACTTCCAGCTCCCCTACGCGATAAATATCCCGTCTGGAAGATGGCTCACTGAGTATCGCACTGCTGGAACCGGAACCTACCACCTTCCTGGGCGGCACGCTGGAACAAGCGGAAAAAAAGAACAGGAAGAGAAGAAACATCATTGGATGTACCACAATGGACCTCCCTTCACAGGTCTGAAAGATCTGGCGCGCCCGGAGGGATTTGAACCCCCAACCCCCAGATCCGTAGTCTGGTGCTCTGTCCAATTGAGCTACGGGCGCGCGATATTCGTTATTCGTGTATTCGTTAACCGTATAATCGAGTCAACCAATAACGAATCAACGAGTAACTAAAATGGCGGAGAGAGAGGGATTCGAACCCTCGGTACCCTTTTAAGGGGTACACACGCTTAGCAGGCGTGCGC